>NZ_LUKQ02000334.1 GCF_001647025.1 Endozoicomonas atrinae | reverse complement strand
TGCCGTACGCTGTGGAGTGCTGTGTATTTCATAGCCACTCCTTAGCTAATGACGTTTTCAAGGTGGTAAGCCACATCGTTGCAAATGATCAGCTCGTCGACTGACTCACCCACTCGAATGGCTTCACCGCCACGTAGGCCAATGTTGGCATCCTGACGGGTACCACTGACCCGCTGGCCATGCTCGGCGGTCATGCCGAAGGTGACGCCACGGTTCGGTCTGGCAGTGGGGTTGCGGTAGATCAGTGAGCAATGGTTGCCCCAGATGCGCTCCAGCTGCATCTCATGGCCGGGTCGGGCGCTGTTGTAATAAGCAGCTCCCACCAGAATCTCGTCAATTTCCAGCAACTCACGAACAAACGACAAAGGCACAAGGCCGTCATCGGATACGGTGCCGTTAAAGGCTTTGACGATGCTCGGGTTACGGCGCAGGGCAACGGCGACCTTACGACTGGTGATCATGACATTGGGGCGTTTGATGGGTGTTTCCAGGGCGTCGGTCAATACCACCAGAGGCTTACTGTCGGCATGGCTCCACTGGTCGGTGCCGCTGAGGGTTTCCTTGTGGGCATAGTTGGCTTTGTTCTGAACCATAGTGGCGACCCGCTTTTCGCGGTCCAGGGCGATGATCTCGGTGAGCAACTCCACGGCGTTGCCTCGTGGATCAAAGTTGCTGTTGGTGGCGTTATCTAAATCCTGCTGCGGGATATGGTCTTCCAGACCGTAATCCTGAACAAATCCCGCTTCTTCCGTTCCGCCGAATTCCACGACGTTAGGCTGGCCTTTACGACCCACCAAGGTATCTGGAATCGTGAAACGGTCTTCAGTGTTGTACTTCGTCCACTTAAACTCCCTGGCACCCACAGGAACTCTTGGCAGCACTCGGTCTGCGATGAATTCATTATTCATGTAGGCGATGGCAATAGCCGTCAGGGTCGGGTTGGTTTTAAATGGTGCGTTAGCCATGATTCTCAGTCCTTGAGCGTGTTATGAAAAAGAGTCCTTACCCTTGGGCTATCAATACGGATACAAAGTCACCGGCCACGGCGTCTTCCAGGGCGATACCGATGACACGGTCTGCCGCCTGTGTGGCGGTGATAACGTTGGCACTGGCATCGCTGGTCAGCACTTCCCCTTTACCAATATTCCCGCCTGCAATGGCTTCGGTAATGCCGGAAAAAATCACGTCCACCCGGCCATTGCTCTCGCTGCCGATCTGGGTGGTGACACCGATCAGGGCTTCCGTTGCTGCTGTCGCCTGTTTGACTTTCAGCTTGCCGGTGCCAAAGGTCACCAGCTTACGACCTTCCAGTGTGCCGTCGGCGTAAAAGCTTTTTATCAGTCCGTCGTTTCTCATTGGCTTAGTCCTTTTGGCCGTTAGAGATATAAAAATGGTTAGCCCTGCTGTCAGGGTGGTTAGTGCTGAACTGAGATTCAGGGCCTACTATTAACTTCATGGTGGTATGACGTACATTAATGGATGAATGTTGACAATGCCTTAGCTCAGTTGCTCTGCCACCATTTCCTTACTTTTCCACACTGCCTTTTTGAACCGCATTGACCGCCTGGGTGATGCTGACGGTTCTGCCTTTTTTGCGCTGCTCCTCCTGATACTCCAGGGCTTTCTGCGCCAGTTCGTTGCTGTTTTCCGGTGGCTGCTCCTGGTCGTCTGCAGCGTGTTCCTTAAAGTCCACCGCCTTGGGTAACTTGCCCAGAAACGCCTTCATAAAGGCCTGCTGACTGAAGCTCTTTTTCTGCTCGCCTTCACCGAATTCCAGCACGTCTTTGTCGTTGTCGAGGCTGGCCATGAACTCTGCCAGCTGCGCTTTCTGAGCGGGCAGCACCTTACCGGCCTTTACCAACTCATCCAGATCGCTGGCGATGGCCTGCTTCTGCAGTGCCGCTTCGCTGGCTTTGATGGCGGTCTCTTTCTCGGAAAAAGAGGCTTCCCGGTCTTTCAGGGCTTGCTCTTTCGCTTCCAGCTCAGCTTTCAGCTGCTTCAGTTCTTCTTCGGTCATGGCGGTTCCTTCCGGGGGCTGCTGTGATGGTGGCTTCTGTGATGGTGAATTGGGTTCTGAAAATGCAGGCGACGGTGTGTTGCTGTCTTCGTTCATCGCTCGGCGGGCACTGTCTTCAAGGTCTTCAATCGACCAGGTGGGCAGTATGTTGTCGGCCTCTTCCTTACTGAATTTGTCGATCAGAAATTCTCGTAACTTGCGGAACAGGCCAGCGATGTTGCCTGTGTCCCAAGGGGCGGAAAATTCGATCACGTCATCGTCTTCGGAAAATTCCACGTCCTTTAAGCCCTTAACGGCGGGGGGCTGCGCTCCTAAAAAACCGACATGGCGCAGGTAGTAAACACCGGGGACGGGGTTGCTGGCGCTGTCGGGAGCGTAAAAGCTGGCGCTGACTTTTTTAAACCGGCCTGCCTGCACCATTGCTTCAAACTGGGGATCGACCTGCTGCGGGTTCGCCACCAGACCGTCGTCGCTGTATTCCAGCCCGTTTACCCAGCCCCAGGCCGGGCCGTTGTCTTTCGGGTGGCCGATCACGATAGGAGCTTCGTGCAGCTCGGGGCTGTAGGCATCCACTGTCGCTTTCAGGGTGTCGTCACTGAACTCCAGCGTGATGCCCTGGCTGCTGGTCTGCTTCCCTGGCTTAAAGATATGAATCCCTTTCATGAAATCCCTTGTCCTGTGGGTAAATTTTTATGGACATGGGTTCATTCTGGTGGTTACGGCTGCTCCCCAACATACAGAAAAGTTCCGAACGCAATCGGTGCTCGCATGTGTGGGCATTTACTCTAATAGAGCGAAGTTTTTACATGTTCCGTGCTCTGTCTTGATATTCAAAGTGAGACCATAGTCTTGCTATATGATGAATCGGAGGTAGTTATGGAATGTTATTTTTCTTTCAATTCCATGAAAAAGGTCCGAAGAAAACACCGAAACTGCAGTATCGAATCCGTTATGGTTCATACCGCAGCGCAACATATTACAGGTCCTTTTTCTGCTGATTTCCTTGCGGATATTATTGATTTACCGCCTGGAGAGGTCAGAAAGATATTATTGTCATCTACCTACTTCCGCTCTGATGGTGATAACTTTTGCAAGCGGGAACGTCTGTCATCACTCTATGAAAATGCTTTGGTTACCTATCAAAACGGTAAGTTGATTCCCGCCAGCTTTTCTGACCTTGAAACAAAGGACGTTTTAATTAGGGAGCCCCTAATTGATTACTTTATGGAGGCTGTAAATAAGTTTGGTGATTGTCTGACGCTGCTGGATATGGCCATCCTGCTAGCTATTTATGAACATCGTCAGGAGTCTACGCTGGATGCCATCATGGAACGGATTGAATGCACGGATACGCAATTGGTGGCGGATAAGTTGAACCGTTTGGTAATGGATGGACTTCTGATGAACTTTGAAAGTGATGGTACTTCTCTCTACCGCTACACAGCGATGGCTTCTGACATCTTCAATATAATCTTTAAAGCTCGGGCAGGCGCTTAATATAGTCTCGAGCCATCTCACTCAGCAGCGATCCAATCTGGTCACGAAATCGATCAATGAACTCCACCAGAATGGGATTGCTGCTCTTTTTCAGGCAGTGTTCCAGCTCATCAAACCACTCAATCTCTAATCGCTCGATGACCAGCTCTATGTCGTCTTGCTGACCTGCTCGCTGTGCATACTGGTCAGCAGCTGTACTATTCACGCAGTGTCTGTCCATGTGACTGCTCCTAAAAACTATTTGCGCTGCAGGTGTGCCTGATAGCCTGCGTTGTACGCCTCCATCATGGCTTTGGCGATGCTCTGCATGGCCTGTTCGCTTAACCCTCGGGTTTTGCCTTCCAGAATGCTGAAATCCAATGTTTCGTGGGCAATGTCGCTAATGGTTTTCTGGGCTGCTGTAGTGTTCATAATGTGTGTCCTCTTTTTTATTTTCGTGTCTCTTACCACACAGTATGGACGGCGACTGTTGTTCATCAATGACCTCCCGTCGGGTTATTCATCCACCCAATTGGGCAGCGTTTCTGCTGCCTCGGGTGCGGTAGTTAGTGCTTGATATGAAAGGGCACATACTGGTCGTTCCGGTGCCACTTGGGTACCTCTCCGGGTTTATGCCTCAGGATGGCCATGTTGAGTTCTGTTACCCATGAACCGGTGCGGGTCTCCAACTCTGTCAGCTCGTTCTGGTGTCGACTGCCCTGGTTTACGTCCTGTTCAATCAGGTCATGGATCTGCTGATAAAGTGCCATGAGACGGCTGACCTTCTTTTCTATCCGGTCTTCCATGGGAATCTGGTTCTGCGCTCTCCATGCCACGCTCTTAATGGCACTGATCAGGGCGTCATGGATGATGTTGGGGTCGATGTTGGGGTTAGCCTTTGGCTCTGGCTTAGGTGGCTCAACGTCGCTTCTCAGGTCGCTGGTTAAATCGCTCAGCCATGCGTGAAAGTCTTTCATGGTTATTCTCCTTTCTGCGGTTGTAACACCAGCATGGCCTATCAACCGCACACAGCCAGTACCGCTCGTCGGAAAGACATCAGCTGTCTTCCATTCCTTTCAGGCTGCTGAATTGCCACCCACAAATACAGACCAGAACCTCGTCTATTTTCTGCTGCTCCTGCTCGCTGGCGTTTTCATAAATTTCGGTTAATAGCTCTGACTGATGTTCGCTGTCTTCCAGTTCGTC
>NZ_LUKQ02000333.1 GCF_001647025.1 Endozoicomonas atrinae | reverse complement strand
TTGAGCTATGGTGTTTTTGTTTTGACGCAACAGGTCTTTGATGGTGAGCTGGCCACCGTCAGCGGCCTTTTCTTTTTTTGGTACCGGCTGCTTTGCCGGTGTTTTTTTAGCATTCCCTGCCATAACAAAACTCCTTATTCAGACAGACGATTAAGCGGCTCGTGCCCATTCAGGCAACTCGATGGTGCAGAATTCATCGGGATAGCCCGGCCAGATTCCAGAGTTCTGGCATTCAGCAAACTGAGTCAGCATCAGGCGCATTTCAGAGCGACCCAGCTGCAGCATTTCATCACTGGCCATATACAGCCCGATGGCGTAAGGCTGCTCTTTTTCGATAGCCAGCCATGCAAAGCCATTTGCAGGCAGACCCAGCGCCCGACACCCGTCCAGATACCATGACGCTTTCTGGTGGTAGTGATAATTGAGGATGTCTTTTTGAAACTTGCTATAACGGGCATCAAGGCAGGATTTCAGGTCGAAGATGATCCCGAGGTCTTCCCGGTAGTAGTCCATTCGGCCACGGCACAACAACCCGGTTTCAGCGTCCTCCCAGTAGATAGACCGTTCAGCAACCCCTTTAGAAAACGCCTTGGAGGCTTTGTCGTGGTTTTGCACCGAAGCCATCACCCCACGACACAGATCCAAGTCGTTTTCCGACAGCACCGTGGCGGCTGCTTCCACTTCGGCCACTACCTCATCCCAGAAGCGGGTATCCGGAGCCACCTCAAGGATCGCTTGTTTCAGGTCATCCTTTTTCAGCTTGGAGTAACCCGTAATACCGAGGGCTTTGCAGTGCTCCTTGAGCTTGACATCCGCCACCGGGATGACCCCGGCGTATTGTGGGTCTAGGGGATTGGGCGCCTCTATATAGGCAGTAGGGAAACGTTCAGGCTCCAGCACCGCACAATGCAGCGCCTGACCCAAATCCAGCGCCCGTGTGCGCTTTTCACGCAGGCCATCGAGCTTTGCCTTACAGTGGGCAGGGGAACGGCCCATTTCGACCAGGGTGGACGCAGAGAGGCCAGCGCCCCCGTGGTAGTCCATTTCTGGCAGATTGTCATAGATTCCTGGCTTCATTTTTGATCTCCTTATCGTTTTTTTCTATGCGTGTCTGAACCTTAGTATGAATATCCGTGATTACAACCGGATATGCGTTTATTTTTCGTAATATAAAAGGGCAAAAAAGCCCTTCTATATTACTGATTCAGTCAAAGGGATAAGGACGGCCAGCAAGCGTGGCAACACCTAGCATTGAGCTGTTTTCAACAGACTGATCACTTTCATGACTTTCAGAATAAGTCTTGAGCGTGGCGACTTCAGAGGAAGCGTCCAGCACCAGATCGCCTGATTGAACAGACTCACAGTCTTGCTTTACAAATACCAACGATTCCGCAGATTTGACCCAGATACGGCTGACTTTCACAGACTTCATAAAATGCAATTCCTGAATAATATCCATATTTCAAAGAAAGCATTCCACAACGTACATCGGAATTACTTCAACGGCAGACCAACAAAAAACACCTTACCGGTCAGTACAGCCTCAGGAAGTGACGGGTCATCCGATACCGGCAACATCAACTCGCCGCCTTGAGAACATCGCAGGCGATATTCAGCGGAGCGAAGTGCAGGATCAAGACGTTCGTCCATAGATTGCAGAAAGGTACGATTCCCATTCGCTACCAAACGATAAAGATCCGAAACTCCACTATTCGGAAATGACACCATCGCAACATCGCCGTTTATATAAGTACAACGTGGCTCAATAAACAGTACTGAGTTTTGCGGCAAATCGTCCCTGGTATGCTTTAGCAGCGTCGTATAAGCAGCCTCTGAGTGCTTCAAAGGACAGCGATACTGAGCATCGCATTCATCCTTATCAAAGGGCTCCTCTTTGGCAAAACGCAAAATTGCCTTTTCATCGTAGTGAGGCAGCAGCGCCCCCTGACCCACGATGGTGACACCACCAGAAGCAGAACCGTCGACCCCCAACTCCAACCATACAGGGTCAACATTCAGCACCTGAGCAATTCTAACCAGATAGATGGATGATTTATTGCGGCCTGACTCGATGTCGTTGATGCTGCTTTGTCGTGAACCCACAGCTTTAGCCAGGGCAGCCTGGCTAAATCCTCGCTCTTTGCGAACGAGCTGGAGACGAGCGCCAAGTGTAGACATGCAATTTACTCCCAATCCATTAGAGCAACTCCACCACAACGCATGAAACGAAGGAAATGAGTGGAGCTAGTAATAACCGTAAAGCCTGCCGTTTTATAAAGCAACCGTAAGAGCAGAAAAAACACTAAAAAAAGTACAGACTAAAAATAGTATGAACGGATATGCATAATAATTTATTAAAGTATTACGCATAAGCAATGATAAATAAGGATAAGTTGGACAAAGCATTTGCAAACGGTTATGCAAGCGTATAAGAATAGAAAACGAAATAGATAGAAAAGATTGTTCAGCGCAATAAAAACTACGCATAAGCGCAGAAAGAACAGGGAAGCTCAATGAACTTGCTGATTGGTATAGACCCGGGCATCACCGGCGCAATGGCGGCCATCAACGCTGACACGCTCCAGCTGCATGCGGTTGTCGACTTTCCCACCGTCAGCGAAGGCAAAAAACAGCGCCTATTCACCTATGGCACCGCCAGCATCTTAAAACAGTGGGAAAGCGACGCTGATCGGATAGCGATGGTCTATCTGGAAAAGGTCAACGCCATGCCGAAACAGGGTGTCACTTCCATGTTCAATATGGGGCGCAGCTTCGGAGCCATTGAAGGCGTGATCAGTGCCCTTAACCTACCGCTGACGTACATCACCCCCGTCACCTGGAAACGCAGAGCCAACCTCATCAACAAAGAAAAAGACGTGTCCAGAACCCGGGCACTGGAGCTTTACCCATCAGCCCCCCTGACCAGAAAGAAAGACCATAACCGGGCTGACGCTATCTTGATCGCCCGATACGGACAGGCCCAGTGAACAGCGAGCCGGAAATTATCGAGCTGTTAGGCAAAGAAACCACCCTCAAGCTGGAACGGGCTTTAGGGGGACAGAGGAAATACATTGCATCAAATCCAACCGACGAATCGCCCATAGTAGCAGTCATCGGCATGGAAGCCGCCCAGACGTTAGCGACCCGGTTCGGAGGCATGCTCCTGTATATCCCTCAACAGATGGCTGCCCGGATCCGCAACCAGGAGATCAGGCTGGCTGTTTGGGCAGGAGAACATAAGCAAGCCATCGGTCAGCGGTTCGGATTGGTGGAGCGCACCATACGCAAGGTCGTGCAGGGGGACAACTATCCTCGCCTTGGTCTGACATGCCGCCAACTACGTGCAGGCGTACAGGGCTACCTAAAGGAACAAGGCGATGAGCGACAGCTGCGACCACAGAATCAACAAAATAGAGCAAAACATGGCGGTATTAGAGCATCGGGTCACCGAGCTGGAAGGAACCCCGCCCAGGGTGAACTCTTTGGAACACACGGTGAACCAGTTGGAAGTGCAATTCACGACCATGAACCGGGACATCACCGAGATCAAGGAGGAGAGCAAGGAGACCCACAGCCTGGTGCAGAAACTGGGTGAAGAGGTCAGAAAGCTCTTTTTCATCGGCACCGTGGTGGCCACCATCGCCAGCGCCGTACTGGTCGGTTTGAGGATATACGACAGCTGGGCAGGGATACAGGAACGGCAGGCAAGCCATCAGCAACACACAGGGAAGTGACATGACCGAACTGAGAAACATACGGGGCTGGCGTAACAATAACCCCGGCAACATTCGCCACGGCGATGACTGGCTGGGCTTGAAGCCAACCCAGACCGATGATGCTTTCTGCCAGTTTTTATCCCCCGAGTACGGCATCCGGGCAATGGCTCGCATTTTGATGAACTACTACCACAAGCACCAGCTGCGAACTTTGAAAGACATCGTCCACCGTTGGGCACCGCCGAGCGAAAACGACACCGACGCCTATGTCAGAAGCGTTTGCCAGCGCATCGGCCTCGCCGAGTACCAGCGCCTGCCCATGGGCATTAACCCGCTACTGAACCCATTGATTAAAGCTCTGATCCACCACGAACTCGGGTGCCAGCCCTACAGTGACTGGCTGATAGACACCGGCATCACCTGGGAAAAAGAAGGCGTACCCCACCGGATTATCCACTAAAGAAAACGAGCGAAAAGCAAGGAGAGCTTATGAGCTTCAGCAAAATTGCCAGCACCCTGGTCAACACCTTAACCGGCGGATTAGCCGACACCTTATTCGACGTGGTGAAAACCTACTTTCCCCCGGACATGACCCTGGAACAAAAGGGCAAAATCTACATGGAGCTCCAGCGGTTAGAGCAGGAGAAACGCCATCAGGCCGACATGGCACTGGTTAAGGCAGAACAGACCCTGACCGAACGCATCAGCCAGCTGGAAGGCACCGCCAAAGACCTCAAGACCCTGCCCATCATCGGCCATCTGATTCTATTTGCCCGAGGCTGTCAGCGCCCGATATGGGGCTTTTTCACTCTATACCTGGATTACCAGTGGTTCACCCAGTGGCAACTATCCGAGCAGCAGCAGTCTGCCCTGATCGTGATCAACTTATTAGTCCTTGGTTTTCTATTCGGTGAGCGAGCCATCAAGAACGTGGCACCGTACCTGATCCAGGCGGCACAGAACCGACAACGCTGAGTCTTGCACAGCCCAGCGG
>NZ_LUKQ02000332.1 GCF_001647025.1 Endozoicomonas atrinae | reverse complement strand
TCCTCTCGATTGGTCATGGCGCTGCTCCCTGCTTGATACCAACAGGAAAACAATCGGCCAGAAAAGGGTTAATCGGGAGGTCAAATTAAACTGGTGTTTTGAAGACTTATTACATCGGTGATGACACCAGGGACTGTAAAATGAATGACCAGCCTGTTTTGGGTCAGCTAAAAGACAATATACCGGCATTCATAAAAACCCTAGACCAAAAGAGCCTTTTAACGCTCATTGCCAATAAAGGCAATCAAATTTTTTCCACCAGAAGATTATTAGAGAATATCAAAGAAAGAATAGACATAGAAAATAATGAGTTAGAAGCACACCTAAAGCAACCACCCCAAGATATTGCGTACCTTAAAGAAAAAATTCGTGCAATACCACCAATACTGTTCAATAGAAAAAAAGCAATGATAGATCGAGTTGATCAACTTACTGCACTCAACGCCAAAACAAGAGATTTCTTTGAAAAAAAAGACATTATCATTAAGCAGCTCATAGAAAATTTTGAAAAACAGCGACAGCTATTACTTGAAGAAACCAAGCATTATCAAGCTGCCATGGATGGTTAACTACATATCCATTTTAACATCAACACAGGTAGCCATTTCTCGGAAAAGAGTAAGACAGCCTTTTATAATGTATTGCACCTCACCAAAATGGATGTCTCACCAATAGCCTCAGACACATCACCTGAGGCTAAAGGCTGATTACACAATTTTACACTTAAGCACTGGCCCTCAGTCCTTTTGCCGCCTCTACCATGTTTTTCAAAGCTGCTTCCACCTCAGGCCAATCTCTGGTTTTCAGCCCACAGTCTGGGTTGACCCATAAACGCTGTTTAGGAATTTTCTCCACGGCCTTGGTCATCAGCTGTTGAATCCATTCGATACTGGGCACGTTTGGTGAATGAATATCATAAACACCAGGGCCAATCTCATTCGGGTATTCAAACTCTTCAAATGCATCCAGTAGTTCCATATCTGAGCGGGAAGTTTCTATCGTGATGACATCAGCATCCATTGCAGCAATATATTCAATAATGTCATTAAACTCGCTATAACACATATGGGTATGGATTTGGGTCTCATCTTTTACACCACTGGCAGCAATTCGAAAGCTCTTCACCGCCCACTCAAGATAAGCTGGCCAGTCTGCTTTTCTCAAAGGTAAGCCTTCCCGAATGGCTGGCTCATCGATCTGAATAATGCCAATACCTGCTTTCTCCAGATCAACGACTTCATCTCTTAATGCTAACGCTAGCTGCAGACAGGACTCTTCTCTGCTCACATCATCTCTTGGAAATGACCAGCAGAGAATGGTAACAGGTCCAGTTAACATGCCTTTAACAGGTTGGCTAGTCTGCGCCTGAGCATAACGACTCCATGAAATAGTCATCGGCTCTGGACGGCTGACGTCACCGATAATAATGGGTGGTTTCACACAGCGACTGCCATAGCTCTGTACCCAGCCATTGGCAGTAAAGGCAAACCCTTCCAGCTGTTCGCCAAAGTATTCAACCATATCATTACGCTCAGCCTCTCCATGGACAAGTACATCCAGACCAAGCGACTCTTGTCTTTTAATTGTACTCCGGATCTCCTCCTGCATAGCATCGATATAAGACTGCTCATCCAGTTCCCCTTTACGAAACTGTAAGCGTTTCTGCCGTATCTCCCTAGTTTGAGGAAAAGAGCCAATGGTGGTTGTAGGAAATTCAGGCTGATTCAGTTTTTCGTGCTGTAAGTTTGCCCTTACAGCATAGGGAGAATGACGATGATCAATATCTTTGTCGTCTTTTAATCCCGTCACCCTTTGCTCTACCAATGTATTATGAACTCGCTGGGACTTTTGTCTGACAGATACAGCTTCTTCAGACTCAGAAATCAATTTCAACACAGCCGGATCCTGTGCCTGATGCCCACCGGTTAAAACCTGACCAATAACTGATACCTCTTTACATTTCTGCCTGGCAAAGGCAAACCAGGATTTCAACTCATCATCAAGCTCAGTTTCATTTTCCAGATCAACCGGCACATGCAGTAATGAGCAACTTGGCGCTACCCACAGCCGATCTCCCAACCGCTCCTCTGCTTCCTTCAGTTGCTGCAATATTTGCTTCAGGTCTGAGCGCCACACATTACGACCATTAACAACACCGGCTGATAAAACTTTGTAGGCGGGTAAGCGGTCAAGCAGTGCCGGTAACTGCTCAGGGTCTCGGACCAGATCAATATGAAGGCCATCCACTGGCAGATTTACAACAGTCGTCGTTGTACCGTTCAGACCGCCAAAGTAGCTGGCCAATAGAATTTTCACATTGCAGCTCTGCAGCCGGTTATACACAGATTCAAATGCCTGATTCCATTCTTGAGGAAGATCCTGAACCAGAATGGGTTCATCAATCTGTACCCACTCCACATTCATTTCTGCCAACTTGGCTAGAACGCTGCCATAAACCTCGACAACACTGTCAAGCAACTCCAGCCGGTCAAAAGACTCGCCCTTAACTTTACCAAGCCACAACCAGGACAGAGGGCCAATCAGTACTGGTTTTACCCTTAGACCCTGTCCAATAGCCTCGACAGTTTCATCCAGAATAGCAGCGTTAGACAGTTGGAATTTTTGGTCTTTATGCAACTCTGGCACTATATAATGGTAATTAGTATCAAACCATTTAGTCATTTCGCAGGCAGCAGCAGGCTCCCCTGTGGGCGCTCGACCGCGAGCCATACGAAATAGAGTATCAATATCATCAGGGTCCGCTTCCGAAAATCGCTCTGGCACCGCACCCAGCATCAGAGAGTGATTCAGCACCTGGTCATACCAGGCAAAATCCCCCGTCGGAATCAGGTGAAGCCCTGATTCTTTCTGCAGCTGCCAGTGACGTTCACGTAGGCGACGGCCTTCTTCCAAAAGCTCTGCTTTGGTTAGGTCGCCACGCCAGTAACTTTCCTGAGCCTTCTTTAACTCACGGTTGGCACCTATTCGTGGAAATCCAAGGTTATGGGTAGTAATCATGAAATAACTCCGGGCAGATCGTCAGGCTTATTGTTTTCAGGATTGATCAAAGAGTAGCCACGATTCTGTTAGAGAGTTAGAATTGAATCAAACTCATTTTTCTAATAATAAAAGTGAAGAAAACTAATAAAGATAGTCTTATGGCATGCCTGAGCTGACTACGGGAGAAATGCAAACAATGGCAGTGCAGAATCTGGGTCTTGAGCTACGTTACCTTAAAACGCTTAAAGCCATTCACCAAAGTGGCAGTCTGGTAGAAGCCGCCAGCCGTTTGCACCTCACCCAATCCGCTCTTTCCCACCAGCTGAAAGAGCTTGAGCATCGTATTGGGATGGACGTGTTTATCCGTAAATCCCGACCACCTCGCTTTACCACTGCAGGATTGAAACTTCTGGAGCTAGCTGAAGAAGTACTGCCAAGATTCAAAGCTACAGAACAAAGCCTTCTGAGATTGGCGGGTGGCAAAGCTGGGCGGTTGCATATTGCCATTGAGTGCCACAGTTGTTATCAGTGGCTAATGCCAACAATCGGAGAATACCGACAACACTGGGCTGAAGTAGAAATGGACTTCTCCACCGCTTTTAATTTTGCCCCCTTACCTGCTCTTTCCCGGGGTGAACTTGATCTTGTCGTCACTTCTGACCCAATACCAATTGATGGCATCGAATACATCCCCCTTTTTCGTTATGAGATGCTTCTGGCAATTGCCAGAACACACCCATTAAAAGAAAAAGAGTTTGTGACCCCTTTTGACCTCCAAAATGAAGTACTGATCACCTACCCTGTTGAGCAGGGGCGTCTGGCTGTGTTCTACGATTTTCTTGACCCTGCCGATATAGAGCCTGCTGATATCCGTACTGCAGAGCTGACATTGATGATGCTCCAGCTCGTTGCCAGCCAGAGAGGTGTTTCCGCACTGCCATGCTGGGCACTGGCTGAATATCTTGATAAAGGGCATGTTGCAGCAGTTCGACTTGGTAAAGAGGGATTGTGGTCAACACTCTATGCAGCTATCAGAACCGAACAAAAGGAGCAGCCTTATATTGCCAGCTTTATTGCCTCAGCCAGAGAAACCTGTTTTGCGACCTTGAACGCTATAAAACCGGCATAGCAATTTTTCATGGACTGATCAATTTGCAAACTGTTGCTACTCCATACTTTATTTATCAGGCTCCATGGCTACTTAACAACTCCCCGGTCTATTAAGTACTCATTGACTGGCCTCTACTCCTATTTATACTTCTAGAACCTAGTTTAAATTATTGGCAATCATTCCCAACCCCTACTCCAGAATTTCATTTTTACATAAAAACAATTAAACGACAGATAAAATATAGAGTGATTTTTATAATTATTTTCGCCAATATACTCCAATTATCACATCGTACAAATTCGAAATAATAGGAATCCGTAATCTTTCAAACCTCAATCCTTAGTGAAAAAAACTAATCTGACCAATTGAATAGCCACAATGTGATTTACAATCAGAGGATAAGAAATTAGTAAAGATCCAGCGTTATAATTCAGCACAAACCTATGATCTAGCGCCAATAAAGAAGCAATTACCAAGATAACCTAAACAAGAGATCAGAATCATATGACACTACATGATTATCGATTAATACAAAAATCAACTTAAAATCAAGATTTCAGATCAAATCAATGGCCACCTAAATAAAACAACCAAACACTAAACATTTACAAAACAC
>NZ_LUKQ02000331.1 GCF_001647025.1 Endozoicomonas atrinae | reverse complement strand
ATCATCCTGAGTTTTAATCTGACTGGCTATTTGATCTACCAGTTTTTCGTTGATTTCAACGCTCATTGTTATTCTCCATTTTGGAGTATTAACGACAAGCGTTTACACAATTTAAATTACATTCCCGACGAAGGGGCAGTGGTCCTTGTTGTTTTTGCCTTTTACTGTACTGCTGCTTACTCTAGTATCCTCACAATCCATTATTAGCTATTTATTGATGAGTCAGGAGAATGTACTGCTGTTACAGGTTCTTGGCGGTGCTATTGAAGCGCCCTTTATGGCATTTGCCGTTGTGGTTGGTTTTCGACTGTTCAGCTTGACCAGTCAGGCGCAGTCATAGGTTAGGGTACATGGCTTCAATACTGTTAAAGGTATCCTGCAGTTCAAGAAAAAGAGGATCATATTGCTCAGACTGCACTTGTTGTCCTGATTCTTCAAGATCTCCGGCAAGTATTGCCAGTTGTTCCGCTCCGACGATTGCAGCACCTCCTTTAATCCGGTGGGCAAGGCTGACAATAAGGGGCGTTTGCTGATTGTTGACCGCTGCTTTCAAATTCAGGATGTCTTCCCGGGTGCTCTGGAAAAAGGTTGATAATAACTCTTCCAGCAGCTCCTCATCACCGTCGGTGATTTGGTGTAAATTTTCCAGATTGAGCATAAAACTTCCTGTACAAATCACTAATAAATTAGTTTTCGCCTTTAAACTCCAGTGCTTTAGTCAGGTGCTTGTTCAATAATCCATAGTTCTATCGGTGTTGAGATAAACAGGCGCGAAAAGTTTCCACATATTTCAGTTTTTGTTACAAATGTGAGTAACCTCACGCAGCGTTACAAATGCTTTTTGAATCGCTCAAGAACAGCCTGGATTGCCCGGTCGAAAACGGGGTTCTCTTCCATGATATGAACAGAGCCGTCTTCAATTTCCTTTTTGAGTTCGCTTCCGGAGCGCTCTGCAACACGCATCCCCGAGCGGTTGACAAAAATATATCGATGACTGTCTTTACTGAGGCGGGCAAGTTTGCAACGGAGGCGGTGTGAGTCGCCTTCGCCAATAAACTCAACCCACTGGCCTGGGTGAAGCCCATCAATGATAACCGGGGCAAATGAGGAATGGTGCCCCTGCGTATCTTCCACTGCATCCTGTCCATCCAGAACCACTTCAAGCTCCTGAGAACCTTCTGTTGCCTCTGAATTGAACTCAGACAGGAGTGAATCATCCAGACTGAGCCCCGACTGTCCACAGGAAAGAATAATCTCCTCTCCAAGCTCGGAGTCTTCTTCTGTGAGAACTTCTGCCTGAAAGCTAATCGTATTGTCATCGTCGGGTTCTGCTGCTTTCTCCTCTTCTGGTTGTTCATCGGGCTCGGTAGAGTGGTTTTGGTTTTCCGAAGTTTCAGGTTCTGGTCGCAGAATGATATTCAGGTTAAATTGAAACCCTTCAAGACAATCCTGAAATATATCGGGATTTTCATTGTGGTCAGAGATGATAGTGCGCACTGTATGCTCAATCAGCAGTAGTACGTGCTTGCTTAGTTGTGGATCCCTGCAATACAGCATTCCTGCTGACGTCAAGTCGTTTAATAAGAGACGGGCAGGGTGCTTATTGTCAGTTAAAAATACATCATCCAGGATCGCCTGCTTTAAAATCGGGATCTGCAATAAGGCTATGGTTTTTTTTACGTCATCAGGTAGGTTGTGATCATCCAGAATGTATTCAAACAACCAGCCAACCATATTGATGAGGTCTTCATGATGGCGTGAGAGGTTTGAGTTAACCCCTTGTATTTCCAGAGCATCGATGACTGAGTTATGTAGGTTTCTTCTCGAAACGTGCTGCTCAAGAGCATCCAGTTGCAGTGCGCTGAGAACATTGGCCAGATCAATAGCCCTGACTCTGTTAGCCTTGGCCTCAGGGATAAGCTCATCTTCCGCCAGCATATCTTCCAGTCGGGATACCAGCTTCTCAGCAAAGCTATCCAGGAACTGTGGGTCTTCCATGTCTGGATAGTGACCCTGTTGAGTCGCTGCTTGTGTTCGATTTGGGAGTTGGGGCGTAGAAACGGGTTGGTGACATGGGATGGAGACGGTGTTCGCTTCCGATCGCACAACTGAAGATGACTGTTTGGCCCCCAGCCCTTTATTAATAAGTAATTGCTCGACTTTAAGCCAGAGTTCATCAGCTGCTTTATTAAAATGGCTGGCAAACCAGCTGAATAACTGTTGTTCAATATCACGGTCTGGATGGAGACTCTCCAGTGCTATGGAGAAACTTTCACAGATACGGTCCGGGGTGGCTGGGTAAGTACCGTCATGCTGGGGGTAGGTGCTCTCGAGACTGCTTTTGATTTGGCAGATACGTTCAGCGCTTTTACTGTTCTCAAAATTAGTGGTTGCCGAAAGCCAGAGAAGTTGGTGGTCAAGTTCGGAATTGTCCAGCAGCTCAAGTGTTAATACACCTTCTTGTGGTGAAGGCTGTTCATTGTCTGTGCTGGTCAAGTGATCGATAAAACTTTTTTTAATTAAAGGTTCAGACTTCTTTAAACGGTTTTTAATATCGATCCAGCGCATCATGTCCTGATCATTTTTGATTTCCTCTAGACTGGTTTCTAATTTAGTCGATAAAGCGGTAAGGAGCGTGTCGGCTTCAGGACAAATAATCTCTTGAACCAGTTGGTTTAATTCAGAAAAAAGGACTCTTTGCGGTGGCTTGTTATCACCGCTAGGGCTGAGAGGTATAATGTTGGAAGGCTGTATTGACATGCTGGCCACATCCCTGTACTGCACAATATCACCTGCAGAGTATGAAATACTCGCAGAGACCATTCATATCATTCACTAATTATAATTATATTGAGAGCACTTAATTAGATTAAGTAGCTATAAATGCGGAGTTTTAACTAACTTTTGTCAAAAAAATGACAACAAGCTATGGCCTTATCCGTTTCTGAGCTCTTTGGCTATTTCTTTAGCTTTTTCAAGAGCTTTGTTGAAGCCATTTTTAAACAGGTTTTCACGAATCTGTCTCTGGAGCTCTTCAGGGGTAATCTCTCCATCTTCAGCAGCTGCTTCAGCAAGCTTATTTTCTTCCTTGTTTTGTACAAGGTTTGAAAACTCCTGTGACTGCATTGGATCAATACGATCTACCGGTTTGACATTACCTACCTGGCCTGAGTTATCAGAGGGTAGGCTCTCAACATCCTTGTTGGTAATGAGTGACATGGTCAGGCTCTCCGTTGCCCAGTGCAAGCTGGTTTCTTGTAAATTATCAGAATGTCGCCTTTTCTGGCGGCATTGTTCGCTAATGCTTTAATCCTTATAAAACTCAGTTTAGATTATGAATAGAGATTATAAAAAAATAGAAGCCCTGTTTTTTGTCTGATAGTGCCGCCTGGTTTAATGAGCTGACAGCTGGTCTGAAGATCATAAAGCCACCTGTATCACCGCCGACAACTGAAACTAGTACAGCCGGGAGAATACTATGAGCGGTGAGCATTTTACGTTAACGATCAGTCAAAGCACGTCTGACGCCGGCGATTTTGCCATACATATGAAAGAACCTGATAAACCTGAGCAATTGTTAGTTCATTTAAGATTTATGCCGCTGGCTATGTTCGATGAGGCTTATCTGGATGATCTTGTCGGTGTGATGGCAAGGAAGCTGGCAAAAAGAATTATTGAATGGCGTGTAGCTCCCGATGACCCTGACGCAATGCAGGCCTGTCAAAATGAGGCCCGGGCAGTCGTTCAGGAAGCTCTGGAAAGAATGAAAAAAAATTCAGGCTAGCTTTTAAGGGATAGTTATATTCTCACTGTAACGGCTTTTGCCTATATAAAGAAGGTCATGGGATCAACCATGGAAGTCCTTCCCTGTTTACCTCACGACATACCCCGATTTACTTTCTGCTTTGATAGTCATCAAAAGAACCTAAGCATTGGCCATTAAGCCATGCGTTAAACTCCCTATAGGCTAAGCAAAGCTCTGTCGGTATTTTGTAGCGATTTTTGATGACGAAATAACTCGCTATGGACATGACCCGCTTCGTGAATACTTTTGGCCGTTACCTCCGGCAGAAGTACGGAGAAAAAGTACACAAAGTTTCGGTGAATGCGTCGTTTACCTGCCCAAATCGTGATGGCACTAAAGGTATTGGTGGCTGTACGTTTTGTAATAATGCCTCTTTCAGTCCTGGCAGTACCAAAGCAGGAGAAATTTCTGAGCAGATTAAGCAGGCTCAGGAGAAGGTGGGGGCCCGAACTGGTGCCAGGAAGTTCATCGCTTATTTTCAGTCTTACAGTAACACCTACGGCTCTCCTGAAGATCTCAAACGGTATTATGATGAAGCTCTTGCTCAGCCCGGCGTCATTGGACTTGCTGTGGGCACACGTCCTGACTGCGTACCGGATCCGGTGTTAAAACTGCTGTCGGACTATCAGGAGCAGGGCTATGAGGTCTGGCTTGAGCTGGGTTTGCAGTCCAGCTTTGATCCTACGCTTGAAGCCATTAACCGTGGTCATAGCTACAGTGATTATGAAGATGCAGTGATCAGAGCCAAGCGCTATGGGTTAAAGTTATGCACTCACCTGATTGTTGGTTTACCCGGAGAAGAGCCTGAAGACAGCCTGGTAAGCTTTGATCGGGTTATTGGTCTGGGCGTTGATGCTATTAAAATACATCCACTTCATATCGTTAAGGGGACCCAGATGGCCCGGCAATGGCGTAAAGGGCTGGTTGTCATCACCGGCGTAAAAAGTCCTCAAAACACCAGTCCAAAATGACCTGTCGTTAAGTATAGCTTTTTGGGGTGGTCTGCAAGTCTGATAGTTCCAGAAAGTTAAATATTTTACTAAGCTGACTCT
>NZ_LUKQ02000330.1 GCF_001647025.1 Endozoicomonas atrinae | reverse complement strand
AGAGTCAGCTTAGTAAAATATTTAACTTTCTGGAACTATCAGACTTGCAGACCACCCCAAAAAGCTATACTTAACGACAGGTCATTTTGGACTGGTGTTTTGAGGACTTTTTACGCCGGTGATGACAGCCGATTTGCTAAAGCAGCTTGAAGAGCAACATCAGGTTCCTGCAGAACTCATTATGAAACTGATCGAGCTTGAACTTTCCATGGAGGGTTTGAGTGTAAGGCGTGGCTTATTAAGAAAGATGGAAAGCCTGCTGGAGCAGGACTGGGATGCTGATAACAGTCATGATTACCGTATCGATAGTCTTAAAAAGCTCGACAGTTATGAAAAAGAGATGAGTGACCTTAAAGAAAAGTATGAGGAGCTGGCATGATCCTGGAAGAGTTAAAGATCTGTGACTTCCGGGTAATCAGTGGAGAAGAAAGAATCTCTTTGGCTCCCCGTGTCCGCAATAATCGCAAACGCCCCATTATTCTGTTTGGTGGCTTAAATGGTGCGGGTAAAACCACCACATTAACCGCTATTCGGCTGGCTCTATACGGCCGTCATAGCTTGGGTGGTAACGTTTCGGTCAAGGAATATCACGCCTACCTTCGTGAGTCTATTCACAAAGGTCGTAATACATTGGTGCAAGCCAAGTCTGCGCATATACACCTGACATTCAGTTACGCAACTCGTGGTGAAGTATCACGATACACCATCAAGCGACAATGGGCTGTTGATACAGAGGCTCCTGATGAGCCGATTTCTGAAACGCTGGGCATTGAAAAAGATGGTAACTTGCTGGAAGAGTTGGACTATCAACAGTGCCAGGGCTTTCTTAATGAATTGGTGCCTATTGGAGTGTCTGACCTTTTCTTTTTTGATGGGGAAAAAATCGCTGAATTAGCCGAAGACACATCCGGTAAAGCACTTGGTGCTGCGATCCGTAAACTGCTGGGGCTGGATGTCATCACCCGGATGCGTGATGACCTGGCTATTTATCTTCGTGAAAAAAACACGGCGGCGATGCCTGAAGAGCATCAAAAGGAAATGGCTGACCTCAAGAGTGCCTATGAAGCGGCTTATTCGCTGTATAAAAAGTCAATGGATGACTATAGCGAGGCCAAGCGTCAGGTAAAGCGGCTTGAGAGTGAGGTTAAAAAGTCTGAAGGCTACATTTCTAGCAAAGGTGGGGAGTGGGCCCGCTCCAGAACACAAGAGCAAGAGCGTGTTGATGCGTTAGTGGCCGAAAAGAAGCAACTAGAGCATCAATTACGTGAGTGTATGGCATCAGCTTTCCCACTGGTGCTTAGTCTGAACAAAGTCGAAGAGTTATTCACCCAACTTGAAGCCGAGCAGGACTATAAAAAACAGCAGCTGCTTAAAGTGACGATGACGAAGAAGCTAAATCTTTTGAAACGGTCACTGGAAAGCACATTGCAAGATAAACTGGCCGTAGAGAGCGCTGTCGAGAAGGCCTTTTCGGATGTTTTTGCCGATGTGAAAGCTGTAGAAGTGATCCATGATTGCTCTGAACGACAATTTTCCAGTATCCGCTATTTGGTGAAGGATGTATTGCCTGCAGCTCGAGGTCAGTTTCTTGAAATTGGTGAAGCTCTGGCCGATGTCCAGCACCAGCTGGATAACGCCAGTAAAAATCTGGAACGAGCGCCAGATGAAGCTTTTTTACAGGATGAGCTGGAGCAGCTTCGAAAGTTTAATGACGAGAAGGCCGGTCATACAGCTAAAGCTCAATTAGCCAAGGAAGAAGCTCGCAAGGCCCTTCGTGAAGCGATGGACCTGATGCGCAAAATGCAGAAAAAAGAGCAGGAGTTCAGCTCTAATTTCTTCAGTAGCCGTGCCTACCAGATGGCCAAGCGTTCCCGCGAACTGCTTAACGACTTTGCCAGTCAGGCGACGGAAAACAAGGTGTCTCAACTGGAGCAGGAGTTTACCAGCTCCTTCCAGAAGCTGGCACGCAAAGACGATATCAGCTTGCAGGCAAAGATAGACCCGAAAACCTTTGATGTTCGCCTATTGAATAACCAGGGTATTGAAATCAACAAGAAGCAGCTTTCTGCGGGTGAAAAGCAGATCTTTGCTATTGCGATATTGGAAGCGTTGGCTCGAACCTCTGGCCGTAAGCTCCCAGTTATCATTGATACGCCTCTGGGCCGACTGGACAGTAAGCACCGAGGTAAACTGGTCGAGAATTACTTCCCGACGGCCAGTCATCAGGTTGTAATTCTCTCTACAGATACAGAGATTGATCAGGCTTATTTCAAATCTTTACAGCCGCATATTTCGCACATCTATGAAGTGGAGTACTTTCCGGAAGAAGGGAATTCCGAGTTTCTAGAACGCAAATATTTTGGTCAAAGCCTGGTGGAAGAGTCAGTAGTGCAGGAGTGTGTTCCAGATGTTGCCTAACCGCATTCGTATCTCCAAAAAAGCAACAGACACCCTGACGATGATTAAAGGCCGTACTGGGCTGACCCCCAATATCTTGTGCCGCCTTGCAATTGCTCATGCCTTGGAGTCAGGCTCTCTTAGAAAACGGGTGGACTCTAACCAGGATGGGCAGGAGTTTAACACCAATACTTTGTTGGGTGAGCATGCAGAGCTGTACGCCATGCTTATACGACAGCAAGTAAGAGGTGAAGAGCTGGGCAAAGTGGTTGCCCAGCTGGTAGATGATGGAATGGGATTGTTTTCTGGAGTAAATAATCTCAGTGATTTATTTGTGAAGTGTAAGGGAAAGGTGGAGTAAGCTTCCCTCATTTCATATGATTATTACTTGTTCTGCATTCATGGGATAGATATGTTGCCCAAGGCTTCGGCTCCATTAACTGAGCTTTTTGAAAAATATGATTTGCCAGTAGACTGGCTGTTTTATGGAGTTATTTTTTCAGGTTTAGTTGTTCCCATCATTTCCTTGGTTTTTGGCTATCTAAACTGGACAAATAAGAAAAAAAATTTACTTCATAATGAAATGACCTTCTTTGAGGAAAAACTACGTTTAGAGCGTGAGGATATTGTCAGTAGACTAGGGAAGTTCTATTACCCAATGAGGTACTTTCTGACACAAAGCAAGATGTTATATGATACGTTTGCTTTGGAAGAAAAGAGAAGACTCAAAGAAGAGGGTAAAAACTTTAATACACTGCGACACCTTTGCAGTGGAGGAACTTTTTCTGATGCCGATAAATCAATTCTTGAGCAGATATTAGAAATTGGTAAAAAACAAATAGGTGTCATTGAGGAAGAAGGATGGGCTGTAAATAGCCATGCTTTAAGCGATTTGCTGGCAAGGTATAGCGCCCATCTAAAATCCTTAATTCTAGCTCATGAGTCTAAAATACATGGAAGGGACAATGCCTTTCGGGAATATGTCTTTCCCATGGAATTACCTGGGGCTATTGAATCAAAAATTTTTGAACTGAATGATAGACTTGAATGCTTAGTTTCAACAAGGCCTGAAAGTAAAGAAGTTTTCTGTGGCAGAGATATGCGAGTCTCTAAATTTTATAATAGGATCGCACTAGGGTATTTTGAGGATACTAGATATATTGATATGCAAACCCACTATGATGGTTTTGTTGGACATGTAAAAAGTGGTGGCTTGATATGTGATATTGGTTGTGGGGTAGGTCGAGATACACAATTCTTTATTGAGAAAGGTTTTAGGGTGCTTTCTACGGATGTATCTGGTGAGATGGTTTTTCTTACAAATACCTATCCTTATGCATATGCTAAGAAGCAATCAGTTTTAGATATGCACTATCCTTCACTGTTTGATGGGCTATGGGTTAGTGCAGTCCTTCAGCATGTGAATAATGAGGGCCTAGAGGATGCTATTTCGCGCATGATACTGATGCTTAAGAAGGATGGTGTTCTGTATATATCTTTCAGACTATCAATCAGCTTTAGCGAAAGATTGGCAAGAACTGTTACTTTGCATGACCCTGAAAATGTTATTCGTATACTTAAAAAACAAAATATGAAAATAATTGGAAAGAGAGGACGAAATTTGTCCTCTAAAGATAATAAAAATGAGTTTTTTTCAGTATTGTGTAAGAAATAGTATTTAAGTTATCTTTTTATTTGGTTGTTATATAGATTTCTGGTGATTAAAATAATGTGTATAAGTTCGGATCTAATCTGACATTTCTTCTCAAATAAGAGAAAGGGTTACCGATTTAGAAAGAAGGTGAATCACCTGAAATCGAAATCATAAAAATGGTAACCCACATGATTCATACTTCTGATCGAATCGTTAAACACAAGGTTGGACTCCTTAACCTTGCGGATGAACTTGGCAACATCTCCAAAGCCTGCAAGATGATGGGCGTCTCCAGAGACACTTTCTATCGTTACCGGGACGCGGTGGCCGATGGTGGTGTTGAGGCGTTGCTCGACCAGAGTCGCCGGGTACCCAATCACAAAAACCGTGTTGACCAAACCGTTGAAGATGCCGTTATCGAATACGCTATTCAAGACCCCGCCCATGGTCAGGTTCGCGTATCGAATGAGCTGCGCAAAAAAGGTGTGTTTGTTTCCCCCAGTGGCGTTCGCAGTATTTGGATAAGAAATGATCTGGCCAACTTCAAACAGCGATTAAAAGCCCTGGAAGCCAAGGTTGCAGAAGAAGGGGTTATTCTCACCGAATCCCAGGTCCAGGCTCTTGAGCGCAAGAAGCTGGATGACGAGGCCTGTGGTGAGATTGATACGGCACACCCTGGTTACCTGGGATCTCAGGATACGTTGTCATCACCGATGTAATAAGTCTTCAAAACACCAGTTTAATTTGACCTCCCGATTAACCCTTTTCTGGCCGATTGTTTTCCTGTTGGTATCAAGCAGGGAGCAGCGCCATGACCAATCGAGAGGAC
>NZ_LUKQ02000033.1 GCF_001647025.1 Endozoicomonas atrinae | reverse complement strand
AGAGTCAGCTTAGTAAAATATTTAACTTTCTGGAACTATCAGACTTGCAGACCACCCCAAAAAGCTATACTTAACGACAGGTCATTTTGGACTGGTGTTTTGAGGACTTTTTACGCCGGTGATGACAGAGGTAAGAAAGTTTATAAAAAAAATCTGTGCGTCTTCTGTGTTTTCTTTGAGTATCTTAATTTTTTCACAAAGTGTTTCTAGATGTGCTTCATGCTTTTCAATTTTGATTCTCAGTTCTCTAAAGTGATTTTTTTGATCTTCTATTTTTTTTTGTATATCGTGATTATTTAATTTTTTTCTTGCCTCTCTTTCAAGTGATTTTATGGTTTTTTCAACGGATTTAATGCTGTTTTTTGTGGTTTTTGTTGTTTTTTTTAAAATATTTATTTCTGTCTGTATTGTGGCTCGGTATTTTTTGTTAAAGTCCAGATCTTTGCCTGCAAGTAGCTTTACAGCTTTAGTCAAAGCAGTGGCTTCAACTCTTTTGTCTTTCTGGTTTGAAGAAATATGAGGTGAGAAATCGGTTGATGCCTCTGGTTGCATTTCTGATTTTTTGCTATGGCCTGGTGTTGTAGCGAGTTTTGCTACTCTATCGGTGACTCCGTGGGTTGGCGGTTCACCGTTGTATTTGGCAGATTCAGTTCCTTCTTTTACAGGGCTGCTTCCTTCAGCCTTTTTAAGCGGTTTACCTTTATAGGATTTTACTGATTCCTTTATATGGCTGGTGAAATCCTTGATACCACTCAGTAGTGGTTGGAAAAAACCTTTTTTATCTGCTCCTTCTATGGGCATATTTATATTCCTTAAAGGACAATAGCGTTTTTATTATGGAAATATGTCCTGTTGATTATTTCAAAAGAAATTAATATTCATATTATGTCTTATAAATTATTTGAAAGTTTTTCTTGTACGGCCCACAATATAAATGCTCACTAGCGTGTCCAAACGGGATTAGTTCCCGCTGCTATTGAAAGAGTGATTAAGAAAGCGCCACCCAAACGGGTGGCGCTTTTTATTAGGATTCAGCTACACCCTCACCCTGTCGAAACTATTTATTTCTCTTCCCTTTGTTCTTTCCAGCGTCAGGAAATCCAACTTTATATACATCATCATACTGGCTGGCAAAATGAACAGAAATTCCTTCACGGATGTAATCCGGTAGCTCATCAAAGTCTCTTCTGTTATCTTCCGGCAGAACCAGCGTCAGAATTCCTTGCCGTCGGGCAGCAATCACTTTTTCTCTAATACCACCGACAGCCAATACTTTGCCTGTCAGGGTCAGCTCTCCGGTCATCGCCAGGTTTTTTATGGGTTTAATACCTCTGGCCAGAGAGATTAGAGCGGTTGTCATGGTGACACCGGCACTCGGACCATCTTTCGGTGTGGCACCTTCCGGAACATGCAGGTGTATAAATGCTGTTTTTAGGAAGTCTTCCTTGATACCAAATTTTTTGGCGTGGCTGGTCGTATAGCTGTATGAGATTTCAGCTGACTCCTTCATTACCTCACCCAGCTTACCTGTTAGTTTAAAACCGGCTCTTTGCTGATGTATCAGGCAGGCTTCAACAGGAAGCGTGGCACCACCCATTGAGGTCCAGGCAAGACCCGTAACTATGCCAACTCCCTCCATTGCCTTTTCTTTACGGAAGTAGGGTGCCCCGAGGAAATCTTCCAGGTTTTTAGCTGAAACAGTGAGTTTGCTTTCATCATTTTCCAGAAACTGGACGACAACTTTACGAATGATTTTCTGCAATAACTTTTCGAAGTGACGAACTCCGGCCTCTCGGGCATAGCCATCGATTATTTTCCGGAAAGTAGTGTCTGACATTCTAAGCTGGCTCTTTTTAAGTCCAGCTTTTTTGAGCTGTTTGGGCCATAAATGATTCTTGGCAATGGCTACCTTTTCTTCAGTGATATAGCCAGATAGTCTGATCACGTCCATACGATCCAGTAGTGGGCCCGGTATCGTGTCGAGCTGATTGGCTGTACAGATAAAGAGTATTTTAGATAAGTCGATTCTCATGTCCAGATAGTGGTCAAGAAACTCGGTGTTTTGCTCTGGGTCCAATACCTCAAGCAGAGCAGATGCAGGATCCCCACGGAAAGAAGCACCAATCTTATCGATCTCATCAAGCATGATGACCGGGTTGGAAACCTCTACTTCTTTGAGTGCCTGGACCAGCTTTCCTGGCAATGCCCCAATATAAGTACGACGGTGTCCTTTGATCTCTGCTTCATCCCTCATTCCACCGAGGCTGAAACGGTAAAACTTGCGATCCAGGGCCTTGGCGACTGACTTGCCAATAGAGGTTTTGCCTACACCAGGAGGGCCAACAAGCAGCATAATGGAGCCGGATACTTCTTTCCGGTAAGCACCTACAGCCAGAAACTCAACAATTCGCTCTTTAACATCCTCGAGACCGTCATGGTCTGAACTGAGTACATTTCTCGCATGATGAAGGTCGAGATTATCTTCGGAGTACAGACCCCAGGGAACGGATGTTGCCCAATCCAGATAATTTCTGCAAATTGCGTATTCTGGGGAGCCGGTTTCCAGAATAGACAGTTTTTTCAGTTCGTCATCAATTTTGTTTTTTGCACTTTCTGGGACAGTTAGCTTTTCCAATCTCTGCTCGAACTGCTCAATCTCGGCAGTTCGGTCATCTTTCGATATGCCCAGCTCTTTTTGAATGACTTTTAGCTGCTCCTTCAAGAAAAACTCGCGCTGATGATTACTGATTTTCCGATTAACTTCTGCATTGATTTCACTCTGAAGACGGGCGACCTCCTGTTCTTTTCGAATCAGAACCAGTACCTTTTCCATTCTGCGTTGAACAGGGATAGTTTCAAGCACCTCCTGAAGTTCCTGTCCAGGTGCAGTTGTAATGGCCGCTGCAAAATCTGCCAGGGGAGATGGGTCTTTGGGGCTGAATCGGTTCAGATAATTTTTCAGCTCCTCACTGTACAGAGGATTCAGTGGAATAAGCTCTTTGATGGCCTGAATCAGTGCAAGCGCATAGGCTTTTACTTCATCACTGTCGTCTTCAGGTGTTTCGATATAGTCCACCTGAACAAGATAGGGAGGCCGGCGACGCAGCCATTGTCGTATTCCGAAGCGTTGCATTCCCAGGGCAATAAACTGGACCTGGTCATTATCTGAAACAATATTATGGATTTTGACAACGCATCCTATCTGAGGAAAGTCTTCTGGATCGACGTCTGTGCCAGGCATTCGACCTACAAAACTGAGACCAACGGCTTTATGTGGGCTCTGACCAACACGTTGTAATGTTTCTCCCCACTCCTGATTGCTGAATACTAGTGGTTGCACCTGTGCAGGAAAGAAAGGGCGGTTGGAAACGGGGATCAGATAGAGCTTGTCTGGCAGCGCCTGATGTGGAAGTACAAGTCCAGTGCTGGTTTTTTGACTGTCTTCGTCCCCACTGATCACTTCGGGGTTGTTTGGATCCTGATCTGTCATAGTCTGTCTGCAAAGCTGGTTTAAGAAGAAAGTCTGGTTGATATCCTGTGGCAGAGGTATGGCGTAGCGGACTTCATAGAAGGTGAGGCGTACCCATTACTCTGTGTTTCAACCTGGTCAGTTGTATTCTGGATATTCTATTTTGAGACTTATCCAGTAATTTCAATAGTCAATGCACTTAAGTATGGTTTAGATAGTCAGGATTGGTAATGGGAATATTGGGCTGCTGACCAGTGGCAATGGATATTCTTCTACTTATTGTCCGTGATGGCCCCGACTGATGAGCCGGTGACAATTTACTGACATGAGACAGATTCTGGCATCAAAATACCTGTAAAGACCCTGGTCGCTCAAAAGTGAGTATATTATGATCGCTTGACCTGTTGCGGCAGAGCCCAAAATATGAAATATCGAAATGTTTACAGTTCAGTATGCTGGAAGCTTCAGAATAAGTGAGATAGTATTCACTCAGAAAAATAATAAGGTTTGTAGTATGCAGCACGATCACACCATTTATCGTATTCCTCTCTTAACTGCTTTTCTCATATTACTGTCATTGCCTGTAAATGCTCTTGTCATAAATAAGTATGACCTGCCAGATTCAATTGCCGCAGAGGGTGATAAGCCAGAGCTTAAATTGCAGGGCGCTGCAGTGAGGTCGTGGTATCTGATGGTGAAAGGATATATAGGTGCTCTTTATCTGGAAGAGCCGACCAGTAGCCCCGAAGAAATTTATGCCTCTGACAGTCATCAGCGAATGGCATTTGTTATGCTGGTTTCGAAGATGAGTGCTCGACGGATAGCCAATGCGTTTTATGACTCCATCCAATTGAATAGCCCACCAGATGAGCAGGAAGCGATGAGAGATGATCTTGAGAGAATTTTTACGCTTGTCGATGGTTCTATGAAAAAAGGGGAGCAGGCTGTATTTGAGTATCTGCCAGGTAAAGGGTTGCGGATTGAAATTGCCGGTGTTGAAAAAGGTGTCGTGCCTGCCAGCAAAGAGGTATTCAACCTTTTCCTGCGAGTTTGGATTGGTGAGACCCCCCCGAGTAAATCGTTTAAAGAGCAGGTGTTGGGTGTTGCTCCGGCTGCGTGAAAATTTGATCCATTTATCTGCTCGCGTTTTTTTGTCTTGAAGTTACCTCTCACATTGCCTTGAATGTTCTTAAGGATGGTTTATTCGAATAAGCTGTCCTTTAGCGAACTATATATCAATTTTAAGGAGTCATTGATATGGATATCAAAACCCTTGCCTTTCTTGGCGCATCTTTTTTTAGTATCTCTGTATTTGGTGCTGACCAGAAAGGCTGGTCTGGTGATCAGAAGGTTAATGTGAATCAGGCAACCATTGAACAGTTGGATAAAGGGCTTCTTGGCGTTGGACCCCGTATTGCAATGGAAATTGTGAAGCATCGTGATCAGCATGGTCCTTATCAGAGCTTTGATGATTTGGATAAGGTTAAATATGTTGGCAATAGAATGCTGGATAAAAACAAAAATCGTATAGTTTTTGATTAATCGGGCTTGAAAGGAAGCCTGAGCTGGTTCAGGCTTCTTCAGTTAACATCTTAACCTCTCTCCAAGTGATTCGATAAACGATGTAAATTCTCCATCCACTCTTGTCTTTATAGGTTGTATTTTTTAATAGATATATGGTCATGTCACGTCCAACAATACCTTACTAGGGCTTTAAAACTAGGTTCGCTTTGCTGTTTATAAGCATAATTCGAATATTTTTTGGTTAATTTAAATTCGATATGTTATATAGCGAGTGGGGTTGTGTTTTATTGTATTTTACAATGCTAACGACGTTTATTATCTGAATGGACTTTTTTCTTGGCTCTCAGGGATGCTATGGGCCTGATGCGGGGGATTTGTGAGAGACGCAGGAGCGCAGTCTGGCCTAACATTTGCCGTTGGGGCCTTTGCTTTATGGGGGCTTATACCCATTTATTTCAAAACTCTGGAGGAGGTGCCTCCTTTAGAAGTCCTTGGTCATCGAGTTTTCTGGTCATCACTTTTGCTGGTTTGCTTTTTAACGTTTCGCCATAAACTGAAGGGGATTATTGAATTAATAAAGTCACCCCGGATATTAGGGTGGCTGGTCTTGTCGTCACTGTTTATTGCGGGGAACTGGCTGTGCTTTATCTGGGGAGTTACCAATGACAGAATTCTTGAAACCAGTCTCGGTTATTACATTAACCCTCTGATCAGTGTTTTCTTTGGCTATTGTTTTCTGGGAGAACGGCTGACTCGATACCAGATGCTGGCAGTACTTATAGCGGCAGCAGCCGTATCAATGCAGATGTTTTTGCTGGGTAAGCTGCCCTGGGTCGCTTTTGTACTGGCTCTGTGTTTCGCGTTTTATGGTTTGATCCGTAAAAGAATCAACGTAGATGCAACCACTGGGCTTGCAATTGAGACATTGCTGTTGATGCCGCCTGTCGCTTTCTATTTCCTCTGGCTGATGGGCAATGATTTGCATGCCTTTCGCTTTTCCGATCCTGATACTAGTGTTCTCCTGGCTCTTGCCGGGTTTGTGACCACAATACCTCTGGTGTTTTTCAATATGGCCACTCAAAAGTTGTCGTTGACGGTTTTGGGAATCATGCAGTATCTGGCACCATCGATTTCATTTCTGGTGGGTGTGACGATTTATAATGAGCCCCTGGGTGTTGTGCAGATGGCGACTTTTGGCTTGATATGGCTTGCGCTAGCCATTTTTACACTGGATGGCCTGTTTCGGCATAAGCGGCAGAGTGATCGGTTGGAAACCCCGGTCACTGAGTAGATCTGGTTCACTGTCTGGATATCAGGGGTGTCGCTTTTCTCTACTTTTCTGGATAGAGGTTTTGGAACGGGCTTTCTTGACAGGGAGTGAGAGAGCCTGCTCCCGGGGCAGCACTCGGTAAATCTGTCGGTAGTATTCTTTCTCAAGATCGGCAGGGGTTTCGGGAAGGGTCACCATACCCATCTGTCTGAGATAGGCTTCCATGCTACTGAGTGATGGCTTGTTCATTGAAGAGTCCTGAATGATCCTGACAAGAGTGATGAAGACAAATGATGTCGGCAGTTAGGTTTATTCCATTAAACCGGGTGTCGACACGAAACGCTAAATGGTATGCATACAACATGCCATTTTTTTGACGGCATGATTTCCTATACTTTCTGATGTCTAATGCATTCTACTTTCCCTGTTTTCGCTTCAGCTAACTTGGATTTTACTTGCCTGAACTCTCTGCAGTCTGAAAAAGCAGGTTGTTATTTTGGCGTGCATCGCTGGTAAAAGGTGTTACCTTCTGATTGGTTCTTGTTGCGTGAGTAACATATTGAGAGGTTTTCACGTTGGCAATTCCAGTTGCCATCAGCTGACTGGTTCATGGCTTGGCATCACAAATAATCTATTTATTAGATTTTCACTGCCGTATACCCAATTTTGAGAAATACTGTATGCAAAGGATGAGACCGTTCTTTCTATGATGCAGTTGAGGCCACTATGTACTCACTTCGTGAAAAAGACCAGCTGGTAAATCTGTGCTTTGACCAGATTGCAGTTTGTCAGGGGATCACTGTTTATGTTCGTTTGGATAATGAGGAGGAATATGCGCTGACGTGGTCAGAGCAGTCGGGGATATTTGTTTATGATGACTGGTTGTCTGTCAAGTTGTCCCTGGAGACAAAAGGAAGGCAGTTGTTGTTATCTCTGAGCGCGGAGGTCACCAAAGGGGTCAGCTGGCCGGGACGCAGCTGGCACCCTCAGAGTGCCGTTAGAATTAATATCGCCTCTTTGGGTGATATTTCCGGTTTGTGTGCTCATTATCTTTATAACAGCTGGTGGACCCGTCCTCATTTTGATTGCGTCCTGAACAACCTTCCAGAGAAGACACAGTCTTTACTGTATGGCTTGGAAGATGAATATCACCACTTGCTGGCAGTATGCGATGAGCAGGTTCGCTGTGAATTCCAGGGGGGGGAAGTTGCTGGTATTGAGTTGGTGGCGGGCCCTTCAAAGTCGGGTGTAAGAGATTTTTCCGGCTTGATTGCCATTTATGGGATCAGCACAGACCCTTTTCTACTGATCAATGATAATGTGCAGTTGGGACGTAACCATTTATCTCACTACTCCCGACCAAGAGAGCAACGCACTTTGCCTGAGGTGTTTAAGTATCTTGGCTGGTGCAGTTGGGATGCCTGCTATCTTGATGTAAATGCAGATGCAGTCGTTGCGAAAGCCGAGGAGTTTCAATCCAAAGGAGTTCCGGTGAAATGGATGCTGGTGGATGATGGCTGGTCTGAAGAGAAAGATCGTCGACTTTTGTCATGGAAGGAAAATCGAGAAAAATTTCCGGCAGGGCTTGCCGGTTTAAAGAAGGCTCTTGAAGATGACTATGGTATTCCCTGGATGGGTGTGTGGCATGCTCTGACAGGTCAGTGGGAGGGGATAGATTCAGAAGCCAGCTTTCCTGTTCGATTGGATGAGCTGGATTCGTTAAGAAAATTGCCCCCAAGCACAGAAGGAGATTCTTTTCGCTTCTGGCATGGTTGGCATGACTACCTGGCCCAGCAGGGAGTCGACTTTATCAAAGTCGATGTGCAGAGCAATCTTGCTAATCACTATAAATACCGGGATTTCCCTGGAAAAGTATCCAGGGTGGCGCATCAGGCACTTGAAGCATCTGTAGGGCTGCATTTTAACGGGCAGATGATCAACTGTATGGGAATGGCAAGTGACCAGCTATGGCATCGCCCTTCATCATCACTTGCTCGTAACAGTGATGATTTTTTTCCAAAGAAAAGTGGCAATCTTCAGGAACATGCATTGCAGAATGCGTATAACGCGGTGTTCCATGATGCGTTTTTCCTGGGTGACTGGGATATGTGGTGGACCATTCATGAAGACTCTGATGCTCATGCCTTGCTCAGGGCAGTGAGTGGCGGGCCAGTTTATACCAGTGATCCGGTTGGGCAGACGGATGCTCAACAACTAATGAAACTGGTGTTTAATGATGGTCAGGTGGTTCGTTGTGATCAGCAGGGAAAAGTGGCTCGAGAGCAGTTGTTTGAAAATCCGCTCTATTCCGGAAAGTTACTGAAAGTGACCAACCGGATTGGCGCAGTCGCTGTTCTTGCCTTATTCAATATTACCGAGGATCATCAGCCGATTACTGAACGCATCACTGCATCACCTATTGAACATGACAGTAGCGAGTGGCTGGTTTATTGGCCGGCTCGGCGGCAATGTTTTGGTCATTCTGAATTACCAGAAATACGGCTTGCCCAGAATGGTTCAGATTTGATGCTGTTTTATCCTGAAGAATCATTGGTTTGTCTTGGTCTGGAAGATAAGATTCTGCCCGCCTGTGCGGTTCTTGATCAAGTGGTGTGTTGGAAAGACAGTGGTGCGCGCCTGGAAAGTCGGCTCCGGCAGGGAGGCAGGCTGGTGATTTACAGTGAGCATCCGATTTTGGAAGTCCGGATTAATGGGCAGGAGTATGAGTGGGAAGAATCAGGCGATTTATATCTGGTTGATTGCTCGGAGTGGGAAGAGGAAATCTTTCTGGAATGCCTTGCCGGCCTTAAAGCCTGAAATGATTGCCGGCAGCGGGGCTGCCGGATTTTGAATGCTTTCGATTTAGTGATGCAGGTGGTCTGCAGCATACAGCGTGTTCTCCAGGAGTGTTGCCACTGTCATTGGGCCAACACCACCTGGAACCGGGGTAATCCAGGATGCTCTTTCTTTGGCAGTATCAAACTCCACATCACCGACCAGCCGGCCATCATCCATACGGTTGATACCAATATCTATGACCACCGCTCCAGGTTTAATCCAGGCGCCTTTAACCAGTCCGGGTTTACCTGCGCCTACGACCAGAATGTCTGCCCGGGCTACTTCGACGGCAAGGTCTTCGGTAAACCGATGAGTGGTGGTTGTGGTGCAGCCTGCCAGTAGCAGCTCCATGGTCATTGGTCGGCCCACAATGTTGGAGGCGCCGACAATTACTGCATTCTTGCCACGAATTGTCTGGCCCGTGCTTTCCAGCAGTGTCATAACACCTTTCGGTGTGCATGGTCGCAGCAATGGAATACGCTGAACCAGTCTGCCGATGTTGTAGGGGTGAAAGCCATCGACATCTTTATCCGGACGGATGCGTTCAATAACCAGTTCGCTGTTGATGTGCTCAGGCAGTGGTAATTGTACAAGTATGCCATCAATTTCCGGGTCATCATTCAGGCTGTCGATCAGCTCAAGCAGATGCTGTTCGCTGGTGGAGGCTGGCAGGTCGTGGGATACGGACTTGAAGCCCACTCGTTCACAGTCCTGTCTTTTCTTTCCTACATAAACCTTTGAGGCTGGATCATCACCAATCAGAATAACGGCCAGTCCTGGAGCTCGGAGGCCCTGTGAAGTTCTTTTTTTAACCTGTTCGGCGATAGTGTCGGTCAGTTGCAGGGCAATGGCTTTGCCATCAATAATTTTTGCTGTCATATGTGCTGAAGCCTGTTGCTGACAATATTGGATGATTGGCGAATATTGAAAATGACCGTTAGTTTACCAGTGCTCGAGCTCTGTTGACACAACAGCCTGCTGATAAAGCCAACGCTTTTCCGTATGGTTCAACATATAGAGAGTGTGTTCGATATAAAGGGTTTGCAATGTGGTATTCTTTCAGACAGGTTGATATGCTCGTTATCACGACATGATGTTCCACGTTGTTTGAACATAAATGTGGATTAAAAAATGCATATGGCAATTGACGAGAGCCATGCTTGTGAGTAGTATTCGTCGCCGTTGTCCAGCAGAACTTTTCGGTTTTTTCCGAAAGTGGTTGGAAATTTTCGGGGTATAGCGCAGTCTGGTAGCGCGCCTGCTTTGGGAGCAGGATGTCGGGAGTTCGAATCTCTCTACCCCGACCAGTCAGAAAGATGTTAAAAGCGCCCGTAGCTCAGTTGGATAGAGCATCCGCCTTCTAAGCGGATGGTCGCAGGTTCGAATCCTGCCGGGTGCGCCATTTTCAGATGACCATTTATCCTGTTTGAGCTTGATTCTTTGGTTTAATTTGAATAATCTTTCGAGCGGTTACTGGTGGGCGTAGCTCAGTTGGCAGAGCTCCGGATTGTGATTCCGGCGGTCGAGGGTTCGAGCCCCTTCGCCCACCCCAGTTTAAAGGGTTGTCCTGAGGCTTCAGGAATCCTGAAGAATACAGTGTTTTGCGTGCTTCGTAGAAGCACTGTGAGCGGAAGTGGTGAAATTGGTAGACACGCTGGATTTAGGTTCCAGTGCCGCAAGGCGTGAGAGTTCGAGTCTCTCCTTCCGCACCAGTCATTAACGGGGATAAGCATGCTTATCCCCGTTTTTGTATGTTTCATCCAAAGAAACTGCCCTGATGGGGGGGTGTATGGACCCGCTAGTCCTTAGCTTCGGGGAAACGTATATGAATATTGCAGATATGAAAGGCTGAGCCAGGGCTGCTGTGTTTCGGGTCTTTAAAAATGCTTTTCGTTTAACGTCTGTTTTATTCGTTGGTTTATGCCGTTGAGAAGTGAGAGTGGTGCAAATCCTGTAGGGAACTGGAATAAAAAGTGTTCCTTTGCCTTGCCTGGATCCAGTGTGACAGAAGGTGTTTATGCATTTTCTGGGTACATTTGCTAGTCTATGCGCCTTTTGGCCCATTGTTTACACAGGTTTTGGTGTTGAGGAACAAAAATGCAAGTCTCTCTTGAAACGACTTCCGGTATTGAGCGCAAGCTGACGATCACTATCCCGGGTACTGATATCGATGGTGAAGTGAACAAGCGTCTGCAGGATCTGTCCCGACGTGTTCGTCTGGATGGCTTCCGTCCCGGCAAAGTTCCAATGAAAGTGGTTAAGCGTCGCTATGGTGCAGGTGCCAGACAGGAAGTGCTCGGTGAGATGATGCAGTCTTCCTTTGTTGAGGCCATCCAGGAGCAGAAACTGAACCCTGCCGGTGCGCCATCTGTTGAAGCTCAGTCTGATAACGACGAAGGATTCACCTTTGTTGCTACCTTTGAAATCTACCCTGAAATCGCTCTGAATGAGTTCGGCGGCATTTCAATTGAGCGTCCGGTTGCTGAGGTTCAGGAGTCTGATGTTGACGAGATGATCGAAACCCTGCGCAAGCAGAGCACAACCTTTGAAGACGTTGAGCGCGCTGCCGAGCTAGGTGACCGTGTTACCTTTGACTACGTTGGTACCAAAGACGGTGAAGCTTTTGAAGGTGGCAGTGCAGAAAACTCTACTCTTGAGCTGGGCTCTGGCCGCATGATTCCAGGCTTTGAAGACGGTCTGGTGGGTGTCTCTGCTGGTGAAGAGAAAGTGCTTTCCCTGACTTTCCCTGAAGATTATCAGGCGAAAGATCTGGCTGGCCAGGCAGTTGAGTTTGCCTGCAAGGTTCACAAGGTTGCCGCACCTGCGCTGCCAGAACTGAATGATGAATTCTTTGCGCGATTTGGTGTAAGCGAAGGTGGTCTGGAAGGTTTCCGTACGGAAGTTTCCAAGAACATGGAGCGTGAACTGCGCCAGGCGGTTAAGAACAAGGTCAAGAATCAAGTAATGGATGGCCTGCTGAAGATTCATGAAGTGGAAGTACCTTCTGCTCTGACTTCTCAGGAAATCGATCGTATGCGCGAACAGGCTGTGCAGCAGTTCGGTGGTATGAAGGGTGGTTTTGATCCAAAGCAGCTGCCTGCAGAGCTCTTTGAAGCCGATGCCAAGAAGCGTGTTGCCCTGGGTCTTTTGATTGGTGAAGTGGTTAAGCAGCGCGAAGTCAAGGTTGATGATGAGCGCGTACGTGCCATGATCGAGGAAATGGCTTCCGCTTACCAGGAGCCTCAACAGGTCATCGACTGGTACTACAGCAACGATGAGCAGCTGTCTCAGATCAAGTATGTTGTTCTGGAAGAGCAGGTAGTGGATACTATTCTGGAAGCGGCTCAGGTTTCAGAAAAAGCATGCAGCTATCAGGACGCTATCAAGCCTGCTGAGCGTGCAGCTGAAGCTGAAGAGGCAGAGCAGGAAGAGACTGCCTGATTCCGCTTGTAGAAGAGCTCTTAATGAAGGGCGTGGGGAATGGGTGGCAGTTATACCAATTCCCCTGATAAGCAGCTAAGGTTTTACCGACTCCGGTCGTTTTAATCTGGTATGCAAGCGACTAATCTGTCAGTTTTTATGACTGGTAGAGCAGTCGCTTTTCTTCGACTTGGCAAGGAGTTAAGACAGGATATGTCCAATCTGATAGACCCGCACGCCGTCGCGATCACCAACTCAGGACTGGTACCTATTGTTGTTGAACAATCGGCCAGAGGTGAGCGTTCTTACGATATCTATTCCCGCCTCCTTAAAGAGCGAGTGATCTTCCTGGTAGGCCAGGTTGAAGATCATATGGCAAATCTGGTGGTTGCTCAGCTGCTGTTTCTTGAATCCGAAAATCCGGACAAGGATATTCACCTGTATATCAACTCTCCAGGTGGGTCTGTAACTGCCGGGATGTCAATTTATGACACTATGCAGTTTATCAAGCCTGATGTTTCGACCATGTGTATTGGTCAGGCTGCCAGCATGGGAGCGCTGCTGCTTGCCGGTGGTGCAGCAGGTAAGCGTTACTGTCTACCGCACTCCAGGGTGATGATTCATCAGCCGCTGGGTGGCTTTCAGGGACAGGCATCTGATATCGAAATTCATGCCAAAGAAATCCTGAGCATCCGGAGTAAGCTGAACCATGTTCTGGCGCATCATACCGGTCAGCCACTTGAAGTTATTGAACGTGATACTGATCGTGATAACTTTATGAATGGCGATGAGGCGGTTGAATATGGCCTGATTGACCAGGTCATGAATCGTCGTGGTGAAGGCGGTAAGAAAGACAAAGAATAAGCTGAGCGGCTTGTAATGAGTCTAGGGCTACCTTTGTTATCTCCAGCGAGATGCTATCCTGCATTCAATGAAAATAGCCTCTGTGCAGTGTGCTATTTTCATTGTTAATGACTCCTGCAGGTTGATTTTTATCCGAAGTCGTTGAACACTAACTTATTGGTTGGGTTCTCCTGATATGGAGGCCCCTATCAGAATAGCTTTCCAGAAGCATGCATGGTCCCGGATGGTCAGGGCATGAATTCTGGTTTCACGCGGATCAAGCACTTGAAAACATGCCTCAATGCCTGCATCTTATCAGGCATGTAATCGTGAATCATGGAATGGCCTTTGATCAGTTTGACTGGCAGGTCTATTTTCATTGACAAGTGCAGGGCAGGCATTGTCCGTATAACAGGGTAATCGAATGACCGACGAAACAAGCGGCAAGGGTGAAGACAGCAGCAAACTGTTGTACTGCTCTTTCTGCGGAAAGAGTCAGCATGAAGTACGCAAGCTGATTGCCGGCCCTTCCGTATTCATATGTGATGAATGTGTTGACCTATGCAACGATATCATCCGTGAAGAAATTCAGGACAGCAGTGGCGAAGAGTCTTCTGATAAGCTGCCGATCCCTCGCGAGATCAAGGAAACTCTCGACGAGTACGTAATTGGCCAGCCCCGGGCCAAGAAAGTCTTATCCGTAGCGGTATACAACCACTACAAGCGCCTGCGTTTTGGCGATGCCAAGGGCGACAAGAAGAAAGATGAAGTTGAACTGGGTAAAAGTAATATCCTTCTGATAGGGCCTACTGGAAGCGGTAAGACGCTGCTTGCTGAAACGCTGGCTCGCATGCTCAACGTGCCATTCACCATTGCTGATGCCACTACCTTGACTGAAGCTGGCTATGTCGGTGAAGACGTTGAAAATATCATTCAGAAGCTGCTGCAGAAATGCGATTACGATGTAGAAAAAGCTCAGATGGGCATTGTCTACATTGATGAAATTGACAAAATTTCCCGTAAGTCTGATAACCCATCCATCACCCGGGATGTTTCCGGCGAGGGTGTTCAACAGGCTCTGCTCAAGCTGATTGAGGGTACGGTTGCATCGGTTCCTCCTCAGGGAGGGCGCAAGCATCCTCAGCAGGAGTTCCTGCAGGTTGATACCTCCAATATTCTCTTTATTTGTGGCGGTGCTTTTGCCGGTCTGGATAAAGTGATTCGTGGTCGTACTGACAAATCTGGTATTGGCTTCTCTGCGGAAGTCAGCAGCAAGGATGACAAGAAGGACCTGGGTGAAACCTTTAAAGAAGTTGAGCCGGAAGATCTGGTGAAATTCGGTCTTATCCCTGAGTTTGTTGGTCGTCTGCCTGTCATTGCCACGCTTGAAGAGCTGGATGAAGAGGCGCTGGTGCGTATCCTTGTTGAGCCCAAGAATGCACTGACCAAGCAGTACAGTAAGCTCTTCGATATGGAAGAGGTGGAAGTCGATTTTCGTCAGGATGCGCTTCGTGCGGTCGCGAAAAAAGCAATGGAGCGTAAAACCGGAGCTCGAGGCCTGCGCTCTATCCTTGAGGCGGTACTGCTTGACTCAATGTATGAGATTCCGTCCGATAAGAGCATTTCCAAGGTGGTGATTGATGCATCGGTTATCAATGGTGACTCTGAGCCGCTATTGATTTATGAGAATGCTGAAACACCGAAAACAGCGCTTTCTGACAAGTGATGCGTTAGTGTTCTGATTATAGGCCCTGCTTTTGCAGGGTTCTTTATTTCTAACTGCCTGGTTATCTCATTGGCCATCTGGAACTTCTGATTTATAGGCTTCGATCATTGTGTTTTGCAGAATCCTGAAGGCCTGAAGGGCGAAATCCAGACTGTCTTCGAGAAGGCCGTTATCATCACATGCTATATGGATCCCCCTGATTGCGGTTGTTAGTTTTTGAGCAATTGGGTTCAATTCGTCAAACCCAGCACCTGCCTGACGAGCTTGCTCTAAAGATTCTATGCCTCTTACTGCATTTTTAAAATGAGCACGCCACTTGCTTGGCAGGGTGTACTTGTCAACAACTCCAGACAATTTTTCAGCGATTGTTAGTAATGGGAGAGCCGGGTTGTTGGGTGTTTGGAAGTCTGTCATTTTTTCGTTTAATTTATCAACGTATTCATTCAAGTTGTCCAGTTTTGTCATAAGTTTTTCGGCATAGTCTTCCATATCGCCTTGAGTTGTGACAAAGCGGGTCGAAAACTTCTCATACATTTCAGAGCCACCTGACTTGAGAAGATGCAGGGTCATCCCAGAGCAGTTATGCTCTTTACTGAACTGCTGGTAGTAATGTTCAGGGTGATCCGGGCTATAAACTTCATTCCATCTTGCAAGCATTTTCTCCTGCTTAAGACCAAATAATACAAATTTGCTTCTGTTTGTCTCGAGGTCTGTAGCAGGCCCAATGCAGGGCAAATAATGCTTTTCAGCTCGTCTTTGCCAGTCATTATTGTTTTTGCTGGATGCCTTCTGAGAAGGCAGTGGCTTGTAGTTTGCCTGTTTTATGATTTCATCAGTTATCTGAGGGGGTGGTGGTGTTTCTGGTTTTTCCTGCGGTGCATTTGCCTGAATCCCGACTTTCTGCTTCTTTCGCCGCCGATTAAACAGCCTTTTTATCCTATTTTTTGGTTTTTCCTGACGGTCTTGTTTTTCGGTTTCATCCTGCTCGGCTCTTTCACTCGATGCTGGCTCTGGAGTTGGTGTGTTTGCTTTTTTCAGCAGTTCACGGGCTTTAGCACCATCTTGAAGTTTGAATTTTGTCTTAGGATTTATGTAAAGTCCCTTCTCATCCCGATAGCTCGGCGGTGAATATGGAAAATCTTTAGATGACAGCTCTTCCAGCCTTATTTTAGGTCCGTCAAACAGGCTTCTTTTCAGTGGAGCCAGCGCTCTTTTAACAATATTACTGGATTTAGACCAGTTTTCTTTTTCCTGTCTGTACGGCCTTGGTACCCAGGCAATGTATTGATTGATATCTAAGTCTTTGTCTTTTATTGATAAGGCTGTATGAATGCTGGAGTGCTTCATGCCAGGCGTAGTCCAATGTCTTAAGACAATCTGGCGTGACAGTTTTTTGGCTGCTCCATGACTCCAGCTGAAGTCCTTAGGCAGGTCAAATGGGCTGATTTTACGGGTACATAGTTTTTTTTCTTCAAGGGCTGATAGTAAGGTTTGTACTGCTTTCAGGCTGTCATACTCTGCAACCGTAGTGGGGGCAGGCAGATTTACTCTGCGGGTAATACCCGATTTAATCATTTGCCAGATTCTGGCAGCCCGACTTTTTTCTTTGATATCTGAAATGGCATTTGCCAGTTTTACTGCATCAGACCTCTTCTGAAGAGTGTATATACCAGGATTAATTTCTACAGGCCCCATTATTCTCGCCCCCGTGTCCAGAGTGCTTAGTCAATTTTATCCAGAGTCGGCATTTGTAAGGAAAAATTGAGTAAAGGCGATAAATCCGGCTTGAGTACGTTTACGACTATCTAGGGGGGCTTAATTAGTCGTGAGACCAGTTGATTACACACTAAGGCAATACCCAAAGGGCATAAAGGCGAACGGCGCAGGTCATGGTGGCTGCTGTTTGAAGTATTGCCAGATAATTACGCGCAAGTCTTTCATGATGTGCCTTTAGAGCGCCACCTGGTAAGTTTTAATTGACCAGGAAGAGTGATATGGGAATAGCCAGTGCCAGTGTTAGCAAGGTGCGCATAAACCAGACCATTATCAGCTGCCTGACTGTCAGGGGGATGTTGGTTGCCAGTATGCAGGGGATGGATGCTGAAAAGAACAGAATAGGGGATACGCAGACAATTCCGGCGGCAAGGCGTGCGCTCAGATTGGCATCCTGCATAAGCATCGCAGGTAGAAATATTTCAGTCAGGCCTGTTGCGCTGGCTTTGGCAAGTTCCATGCCATTGTCTATGCCCCAGATCCAGATAACCGGATAGAATAAATAGCCAATCCAATCGAATACAGGCGTGTACTTGGCTGTCAGTAGTCCAATTGTACCGATGGACATAATTGTAGGAATAATCGTAATGGTCATGATTATTCCGTCTTTGAGGTTTTGGAGAAGATTTTCTGTCAATCTTGGAGCCTTTGCTGCTGCCTGAAGTCCCTGTTCCAGGGCTGTTTTAAAGAGCTTTTTGTTGAAAGGCTTATTTTTCTCTTGAGCGTCAGCTTGTTGCAAGCCGTTGATGGTTGATAGTGGTGGAATCCGGGCGGTAATGGCGGTGACCATGAAAGTGACAGCCAGTGTTGTCCAGAAATACAGGTTCCATATCTCCATCAGATTCAAGGTTTTGGCAATCGCGATCATGGTGGTTGCTGATACGGTTGAAAAGCCGGTGGCGATGATAGCAGCCTGTCTGGCGCTGTACAGACCATTGATATAAAGCCGGTTGGTGATTAACAGTGCGGTTGAATAACTGCCAACGAATGACGCAACCGCATCAATGGCTGAACGACCGGGAGTGCGCCAGATTGGCATCATGATTCTGTGTAATATAACGCCAGTACTTTCAAGCAATCCGTAACTGACCAGAAGCATAAGAAATACAGAGCCGACAGGAACAATCAAGCTGACGGGTATTACCAGTTTGTTCAGCAGGAAAGGAAGTGCGTCCGGTTCATGTAATAAAGCAGGGCCTGTTTCAAACAGGGCGAATACGGTAAGTAACAGGCCGAGGCATTTAAGGCCGAGGAAATATTTTTCACCCGGCTTCTGAAGCAGGCTTCCGTTACAAATAGGTAAAAGAGTTCCGGCGATCACCATGACCAGCGCATAAAATCCAGCATATTCTCCCATGCCGTGTTTAATCCAGAGCACAATATGGTCTATTAGGATGCTTTTGACGCCATGCAGGTTGATCGGAATGAAAAACATCAGAAAACCGATACTGCTCAGCCCAATGAATTTGCACCAATGGATAAAGGAGTGCTTTGATAGTTTCTGCTGATTCACTTCACTTAATCCTCTGGATTATTCTTCTTTGGGATGAAATGAACAGTTAATGGTAGTTCTTCTGGTTATTGATTGCTGTGTGTTTTTGCTGAGGAATTATTTGATTAAGAATTTTGGTGGTATGAGGCGGTGGAAAAAAGCACTTTTCTTGGATTGGGATTATTTGTCAGGCAAGAGTGACCAATATTATATTGGGCTTTCGGGAAGCAAGAAATTGGGGTAAAAAAGAAATGTCTGGTCGGAGCGAGAGGATTTGAACCTCCGACCCCCACAACCCCATTGTGGTGCGCTACCAGGCTGCGCTACGCTCCGACACATAGAAAGGATAAAAAGCGTTTTTTTTGTCCCTTCAGGCGGGGCGTATATTACCCTAACGAACTCTATTTGCAAGCCCTCGCGTATTTCTTTTGATGATTTCTCAGTGAAAAAACATCAGATGCTAAATAGGCTTTTTTTCTTGCTCCAGAGCATTTACTGTCTATCCGATTGTATAGCATAAAGTGTTTTTAACTTTTTCTGCTTTGGAGAGAATAAATGCGTCAGATGAGAAACTGGCTGCTTGGAAGCACCATCCTTTTTTTGACAACCATAGCGTATGGTGCGGTGACAGAGCCTTCCGAATCCGCTAAGAATAAGGTGGAATCGTTCCAGGTAGTTCTGGAAACCAATAAAGGCGATATTGTCCTGATGTTGGCGCCTGAAGAAGCGCCCGTTACCGTGAATAATTTTATCGAGTATGTTGAAAGTGGCTTCTACAATGGCCTGGTTTTTCATCGGGTGATTAATGACTTCATGATTCAGGGGGGAGGCTTTACCCCGGATATGAGCCAGCGGGCAACCCGAGCCCCGATCAAAAACGAGTCGCTGCTGAATCAGCGTCTGGCAAACAGTCGTGGCTCTATTGCCATGGCCAGAACCCAGATTGTTGACAGCGCAACCTCCCAGTTTTTTATCAATCTCAAAGACAATGAATTCCTGAATGGTAAGCCTTATAAGGCGGGTTATGCGGTCTTTGGTCATGTTGTTAAAGGAATGGATGTAGTAGACAGTATCGCCGGGGTGAAGACGGGTTATCGTGGTCCACACGGTGATGTACCGGTTGACTCTGTTATTATCAATAAAGCGTATGTTGTGAAAGAGGGGAAGAAGCCGGCTAAAGCCGAGCCTAAGGCTTCCTGATACCCATGAGTAAACAGACCATTTCTACCACTTGTGAACGTGTTCTATCTCTAAAATCAGCTGCCAGACTTTCTGGTCACCGGCGTCTTCTGGTATGCGCAGGCGATGCTGACTGGTGTCAGGCTCAAGTGGTTGAAATGGTACAAGCCCTGGTAGGAGAGTCTGTTCTTCTGATAGGGGAGGGCTTCTCAGGGCTTACAGCCTCAGATGCAGAGGTTATTGCTGCAAAAAAATGTCTGTCCAGGTTAGGCAGAGAGCATCAGAACATTATCTTCAGTGCGCATGCAGGCTTTGATGTCGATGCATTTGGAGCCATTAGCGGAACGTTATGTGCTGGTGGTCTTTTGGTGCTGTTAACGCCTGAGATGGATCAATGGCCATATTTTCACGATCCTGAACATCGCCGAATGCTGGTTTACCCTCAACAATTCGAAGATGTCTCTGGACGATATTTGAAACGTTTGTCTCAAATTATTGAAGCCTCTGATCAGCTCTCTCTCTTTACTCAAGCTGGGGTGGTGCGGATTCAAGAGGCTAAAAATAATCGTGATAAAAAAACACCTGGCGAAAAGGACGAGATGGTAATTGCTCCCTGTAAAAGCCAATCACAGATGCAAGCGGTTCAGGCAATTCACAAAGTTCTTCGTGGACACCGTCGTCGCCCGTTGGTTCTGACAGCCGATCGGGGCAGAGGTAAAAGTGCGTCTCTTGGGATTGCAGCGGCTCAGCTATTGCTGGAAGGTGTTGAGCAGATAACCATAACTGCTCCTTCGAGAAGTACAGCCGATGTGTTTTTTCAGCATGCCGTCAAAGTGCTGGGTGAAGAAAATGCAGCACTCTTAAACAGGCTGCAATTTATTGCCCCGGATGACCTGGTTCAGACCCTTCCTGCAACACAGTTATTGCTGGTTGATGAGGCTGCTGCCATTCCTACACCCTTGTTGGAAAAGATGCTGTCTCATTACAGTCGAATTGTCTATGCCACCACTATCCATGGCTACGAAGGCACCGGGCGTGGCTTTGCAATACGTTTCAGGAAGGTTCTTGATAGCAAAACGCCTCAATGGCACGAGCTGAGGATGGAAGAGCCGATTCGCTGGCAGCCGGAAGATCCACTGGAGTCCTTTGTATTCAAGGCGCTGCTGCTGAATGCATTACCGTCTGTCATTGATCAGCCGGAAATTATCAGTCCGGAACAATGTACTTTCCGGCAGATATCATCTGAAGAGTTACTGCTCAATGAAGACTTGCTAAGTCAGATCTTTGGTTTGCTGGTACTGGCTCATTACCAGACACGGCCATTTGACCTTCGCCACCTGCTGGATGGTGGGAATATCGAGGTGTATGGCCTTTTTGATGGGCCGCAACGGTTGGTTTCCGTCCTGCTGGCAGCAAGGGAAGGCGGTATTGAGTCGGATCTGGCAGATGATATCTGGATGGGCAGGCGCAGGGTTAGAGGTCATTTGCTCCCTCAGTCACTAAGTAACCACCTGGGCTTACCGGACGCTATTTTCCTGAAGGGGTTCCGGGTAATAAGAATAGCGGTTCACCCGGACTGTCAGAGAATAGGTTTGGGCAGAATGCTGCTGGAAAAACTTCAACAGGATGCCACCCATAAGAAAATAGATTACCTGGGTACACTGTTTGGTGCGACTGATGACCTTCTGAAGTTCTGGGGGGATTCTTCCTTTGTCCCTGTTCGGGTTGGTCTGTCCAGGGATGCAGCCAGTGGTACCCATTCTGCGTTGATGCTCAAGCCATTATCGTGCTCTGCGAAACGCTTGATTCATAATGCCCATGAAAAATGCCTGGCCCAGCTGCAGTGGTTGTTAATGGATGAGCTCAAAGGACTCGATGTTGAGGTGGTTACCGTCATCTTTTCCATGATGGAACCGATAATGCGAGTCAGTGAAAATTATGCATTGTCCTGTGACGATCAGCGTGAACTGACTTCTTTCACTGAGGGGCAGCGGCAATATGAGAATTGCATTGATGTCATCAAAAGAGTGGCCTTTCGAATACTTGGGGCTGGTGGTGTAGATAATGTGGACGCAACGCTTCTTGTCCGTCGAGTGATTCAGAATCACTCCTGGCATGAGGTGGTTGTAGCCTGCAACTTTTCTGGAGAAAAGCAGGCCCGACAACGTCTGCGAGAGCTGATTTCTGTTAAAAACAGGCTGCATTTGTCAGCCAGTTAGCGTTATAGTGCCTACTTTAATACCCCCTAATGTTCATCTGAACCAACTGGGTGATTTCCTGTGAACCTGATGGAGCATAAATAATGGATCGGTTTACTGTGTTTGGCCGTCCTGGCTGTGGATTTTGTGTACGTGCCAAGCAGCTGCTGGAGATGAAAGGTTTGCCTTTCAAATACATTGATATCTATGAAGAGGGTATCAGTAAGGCTGACCTCTCCAAGACCGTCGGAAAGGAAGTTGAAACTGTTCCTCAGATCTTTCATGGTCAGCAGTATGTTGGTGGTTATACGGATCTGGAAGCCTATCTTAAGGAAAAGGAAGCCTGAGCATCTTGGTATCAGGCGTAACGGTAGACCCTTGAATGGGGATTGTCGTTGATTTTCACCAGACGGGCATCACTGCGCTGCAGTCTTTCCTGTCTGGTGGATGGGTCATAGGGGCGAATCCGATTGAACTCCGGTAATGGCTCTCCCGGCTTCAGTTGAATGAATAGGGGGAGGGGGGAGTTAATCTGTGCCGGATACTGTTTTTTCAGTACCGGATCTGCCTGCCTGAGCGCCTGAATGTCCTTTGACCAGGTAATATTGGCTCTCAGGTGTGGAGCCAGTATGCGTTTGATAACCACCACTTCTTCGGCAGGCATCTTCTCCAGAAGGCAAATGTCTTCATTAACGGCGACAGAAGCTATGTATTTCTTTCTGAAATGATCGATCGCTTCCTCTGCAGTCAGCTTAACCGTCCCACTGTGACTGGCAGCCCAGCTGAAACCAACTCGCCTGGGGGGCTCTTGAAAGAGCTTGAGTTGTCGGTAACATTGCACAAAGTGCAGATGTTTGATCTGAAGTCCTCCCAGTAATCCATCCCGCAAATCATCGGATGCCTGTTCAATGGCCTCTATGCTGTCGCCAAAGAGCTTGCGAAAGTTGGCTATCGCGCTTTTAAACTGATCACGACAGAGATTCAGTGCTGTTCCCAGTTGTAAGGTATTCTCAGAAATGCCTACTAATCCGGTTAAACGGGCCGTTTCCTGCTTGTTCTGCTCTTTGATATAGGTCAGTCGGGTTGCAATGCCCGCTGCCAGGGAGCGTTGGTTTCTGGATTCGGAGTCCGCTTCCATGATCCAGATGGGTAAGCCATGGTCAGACTCAACAGCTTCCCGAAATGAGCGATTCAGTTCTACCAGTTGAATCAGAGCATCCCTTACGGCGATGCGTGCAGCGGTTTCTTTACTCATAGCTTGCTCATAAAAAAGATCACCTGACAGGTTTTCAAGGAGAGAGACGGTCGATTTGCCAGTCACTGCCTTTATCTATGGACAGCCGGGCGTATTGAAAACGGTCGTGAAGGCGACTTGGGCGACCTTGCCAGAATTCCATTTTTTCCGGCACTACCCGATAACCTCCCCAGAAATCGGGAAGAGGAACCTTTCCTTCCTTGAATTTACGCTTCATTTCTTCGAGCTTAAGTTCCAGAACTTTGCGCCCCGTGATTATCGAACTCTGTTGTGATACCCAGGCGCCTAACTGACTGCCATGTGGTCGGCTGGTAAAGTATCGGAGTGATTCAGAGGTTGAAATTTTTTCTGCCCGACCCTGAATAATAACCTGGCGCTCAAGGGCTACCCAGGGAAACATAATGGCAACATTCGGGTTGCTGGTAATATCTCTGGCTTTATTGCTGCTGTAGTTCGTGAAAAAAACAAAACCGGACTGATCAAAATACTTGAGGAGTACCGTTCTCAGGGATGGAATACCCAATGAAGAGACGGTAGCAAGGCTCATTGCATTAGGTTCAGCAAGTTGAGCCTGCTGGGCCTGCTCAAACCAGAGTTCAAACTGATCAAAAGGGCTTGTTCTCAGGTTGTCCCGACTTAGCCCTGCCTGAGTGTACTCTTCTCTTAAATGGCTGATATCCATGGCGGCACTGTACTATTAAATGATTTCTTATTTTAACTGCGTCACAGCTTTCTTTACAGTGTCACTTTCAAGGACTCCCTGATCAGGTTGCGTTTTGAGAAACCAAAACCGGTGAGATAACTCATACCATCTTCTTTACCCAGTATCTTTCGGGTGATTTCCTTAATCGACTGTCCTTGATGGTGCAGGTTTTGGGCGCGTTCACATAACTCAAGCAGGTTGTTCATTTTTTCCTGCAGAGCCTGCTTTCCATACGGAACGATACCGCGATGAGGGCAAAGTACTGTAGTAAAATCCCTCGCGAGAACTTTTCGTATGCTCTTGATCAGCATGGTGAGGTTCTCGTCATCACGCATATAGCGGATGGTACGGGAAATATAGAGGTCTGCGGTAAAAACAAAACCGTGTTCGGGAGAGAAATAACACACCATATCTTCTGCATGTCCAGGTGTTGAAATGGATTCAAGCCGGCTGCCGTCATCCAGCTCAATAACATCCGGTAGAGGCTGAAGGTTAATTGCTGGACTGCTACCCCAGAGGTATCGCTGGATCCATGAAATGGAAAAGCCCATCCTCATGATAGTACGTGTTGCGTCATTTGCTGATGGTGTAATTCCAGTCAGTTTTTCAAGGTTGGCTGCATTCCCGCTATGGTCCTCATGATGATGGGTTAACAGTATCTGGCGAATGGGCTTTTCCTGGAAAAAAGTCCGGATATGACGCCACTGATTGGAAGGGGCTGTATCAATTATGGTGTCGCCAAAACGGTAGACAATGAAGGATGTGTTTACGTTGTTTTTTCTACCGCAACGAATGCCTTCGATGGATTCGTGGTTGATGCGCTGAAGAATGCTCATGAATGCGTCAGTATTATTATTATGTTCATTATTATTTTGAGGATCATAGCGTCTTGATTGATAAAAAGCATCTGACCATTTGTAAGAATGAAGCCCTCGAGTTGCCTGGTCACTCCCTGAGATTCTCATGGAAATTCCGGTCGCTGGCTTTTATGAATTCAAACAAATGTTGCTCGAACCCATCACCGTAGTTACTTATTGTCAGGGTGTTAAGTGGATAGCCACACACGGTGGATGAAATACGGGTGTTTTCTGAAAAGCAAAAGCACCTTTTACCAAGGGTCAAAGCAGTTGCAAGTTCGAAGCCTGCACCTGTAGAAGGGTAAGTTAAATCCCAAAGGCAGAAGCGGGCATTTCTCAAGCTGTCCAGTCCCCAGTAGTAGCAGGCCAGTTCTTTATGAAGCTCATTTGGATCAGACGCACGAAAAGGGTGTAGTTTATTGACCTGATCTTCGGTACTGAGCTTGAGAAACTTTTCAGGGATATTGGTTATAGATGCTGCAGATCGACTATGCAACTTATCATCAAGAACAACATCAGCATGGCATTGGAAACCGTAGTCTCTGAGCAGCTCACAGATATGTATCGCACGGTCAACAATTTCCCGCGCCTGAGTTTTTGACCGACTGGTTACACTGGCACCATAAAAGACGACACAATCCTTCATCGCAGCTTCTCTAGCATATGTGGATCGAACAACTATAGCAGCTGGCGGCTTAAAACCGTGGAGAATAACGATGCCGTTGATCTTGGCATCGTTAAAAAAGAAGGGTGGGATATGGGTGCTTATTGATCCCAGTAACTGTCTTCCAGGCTCATTTCTCGTTCTGGCAGAGCCCTTGAAAGGCGGGGAGAGCTTTGTGCAAGCACCTCAAAACTGACCCGATTGGCGTATTTGCATACCTGGGCAAAAGAAGAGTATGTCACCCACGGTTTATTATGCTTGCTGGATGTTGGCAGCATCTGGCGGTGATAGGAGTTAGCTGCCATATCATGAATAAGCGCAGCCAATGCACCATCTCCAGCACCATTGGTGTTTTTTATGTTTTTGGGCCCGCCCAGGTAGGGGCTGATATGCGAGTATATTTTCAGCGGCTCATCACAGTGTGAGCGAAGCAATGGGCGGCTGAATTCATAACGATTGAAATCACTGATGGTTCCGGAGCGAATGGGGTTGTCTGTTTCCCTGGCCATGTCTTTTTCGGTATAACCACTTAGATAAAGGCCTTCAGCGCCGGCCGTCAGTAACACCATGTCGACCCATTGCAGCATATGTTCAGAAGCTGACAGTGGATCCAATTCACCCGTCAATGCCTCAGCTTCCTCCTCGTTCATAGCAGCAATGGTGACATATTCATTAAGAAACTCGATCAGAGGTTGCTTAATTGCATTCACCAGTCCACGCGTACCCAGTGTCAAAATGACGGGAATATCATGTTTTTTCGCCAACTGAGCTGCTTTCACCATTGAGTGGTAGATGGGCAGGGTGGAATCAGCCAGCGTGTAAGCGCATAAAACCAGGCCAGATGACTCGGCAATAATGGTTTCATTAATAAATTCCGGACTGAGCTGATTCATAAGACCAGGACTGATACCGAAAGTGCGCTCACCATCTTCCGTAATCAGTGCGAAACAACGGCCAATAGGACCATCGACAGGCTGGAGCCAGGTTAGGTCGACTTTACTGCTGGTATTACAGAGGTAGCGATAAGCGTAGTCACCAACCTGGATGTTTTTACTCATAACGCCAAATTGAACTGAGCGATCATCCGCCAGTACGGAATAATTATGAAGTGTGTTACCGATTGTGCCACCGGCAAACTGGTCTTCAATGAGCTGGTGTTCCTGAAGAAAACCATAAAGGCGATTAGCCTGGTTATTGTCTATCCACTGAGAGGCTCCCTTATCGAGCCCAAAGTCTCGGAGTAAAGAGTCATCAACTCGGGCAGTAATATCCACCAGATTCTGATCAATCCCACAGACATAGGTGTTGGCCTGGCCAAACACAGAGCTTTCCATGTCAAAGCGATTGTGGGTATTGACCGGGAAGTAATGCTTGATCTTTCGTCGGCCGGGGAATTTCATGAAAACAAAGAAAATGAAGTATCAGGAAGGGGAGCAGATTATTCATGAAAAACAGGTGGAAAACCAGTGCAATCTTGAAATGTCTACCTTGACATGAATTTCCATATTTCAAGTAAGCATGATCGTAAAGCAAGTTAAAGTTGCTATTCAAGCTCAGATTTTTATGACATCAATTAACACTGTCACAGGTGTACTGTATATTTACCCGTAGCTTCTTAAGTTGCTATTTTACTGGCTCCTTTTACTCACTTGCCACCGTGTAGCAACTCCAATTCCTTTGGGTATATAGGTAAGGCTGAAAGTCACTGCATTCAGAAAATAGTATAACGGTTGTAGTTCACATAAAGATGCGCCATGCTGACATTTATTGCATTGATTAAGTGATGTGACAAAACGTTGATAGCAGGTGGTTTGCCAAAATTCTCTGGCTGTTTTCTGATTTGGTAACTTGCCGATTGGCTCTAACCCTGGTTTGTTTCTGTTAATGTCTCTGCTTAAACAGGATCCCAGCAAGCCGAATAGAACAGGATAGATCAAAAGATTGTATGATGTTTCGGACAGTGAAAGCTGATATGTTGAAAAAACTGGTGTCAATGGTTGCTGGAGTATTAACCATGGTTTCAATAGCAGGTTGTTCAATGACGACGGAGAGAGAAGCCCTTGTGACCCCGGAAGATGTGATAAAAAGCCCTGCTGATGACCGAGATTATCGCTATATCACTTTGGACAACGGTCTTAAGGTGCTACTGATCTCGGATCCAGATACCGATAAGTCTGCTGCAGCTGTAGATGTGAATGTCGGTAGTTATCAAGATCCTGATGACCGTCTTGGGCTTGCCCACTTTCTTGAGCATATGTTGTTTATGGGTACGGAAAAGTACCCGGATGTAGACAGTTACTCTGAATTTATCCGCGCCAATGGTGGCAGCAGTAATGCTTATACTGCAGATGTGCGAACCAATTACTATTTTGATATTAACAGTGACCAGCTGAAGCCAGCGCTGGATCGCCTTGCCCAGTTTTTTATTGCACCCAAGCTGGATCCGAACTACGTAGAACGTGAAAAGAATGCGGTAGATTCAGAATACCGTCTGCATGCCAGAGAGGATGGCTGGCGCCTATTCATGGCGCTTAATTCAACGTCGAATCCGGATCACCCCAAGAGTCGGTTTAATATAGGCAGTCTTGACACTCTGCATGATCAGGATGGACAACTCTGGCAGTCGTTAAAGGATTTCCATGACAAATATTATGTTGCTTCCAACATGGGTGTCGTTGTTTATGGAAAAGAGCCGCTGGAAAGACTTGAACAGTGGGTAAATACCTCTTTTTCGGCGGTACCATCAGGCGCAAAACCGGATTTGACCATTGGCAAACAGCCATACTCCCAAGATGAGCTTAAGGCCCGGATTAATATTGTGCCATTAAAGGATACCCGGGTTCTGTCATTAAGTTTTCCGATGCCCAGTGCACAGCCTTTTTACCATATTAAGCCTTTGGGCTATCTTGCCCGAATCATTGGTTATGAGGGAAAAGGCAGTTTGCACAGCCTGTTGAAAGAGCGTGGCCTGATTGATTCACTGGCAGCCTACAGCAGTGACCTTCCTAATGAGTACAGCGAGTTTACGGTTCGCATGGAGTTGACTCCTGAGGGGTTAACCCAGGTCGATGAGATCACTGCAATCGTATTTGACTATCTTGACCTTATTCGCAGAGAAGGTCTCCAGCCATGGCTCTATGAGGAGAGTAAGCAAATTGCAGAACTGGCCTTTCGCTACCAGGAAGACCGTAATCCGCAGCAGACAGCCTCAGGACTGGCGGCCAGAATGCACTATCTTCCACCGGAGCACCTGCTTGAAGCAAATTACCTTTATGACTCCTACGATCCTGAGCTGATTTCTGGTTATCTGGCCAGAATGACCCCGAAAAATCTACGTCAGGTGGTCATTGCCCAGAATCTGTCTACTGATAAGGTTGAGCCGTACTTTGAAACGAAATACAGTATTCAGGCTCTGTCAGATGAGCTGGTCAAACGGCTGAAGACCCCGATTGCCCGACAATTACTGACTATTCCTGAGCCTAATCCTTTCATCACGGGTAACCTTGAACTGCATGAAAGCGATCAGGCCAGTGAGCCGTCGGTTATTCTTGAAGAGCCGGGGTTGCGGGTCTGGAGTCTGACTGATACCAGCTTCAATATGCCGCGTGGCAATGTGCGGGTGATGATCTCTACACCGGCTGCTTCAGCAACACCTAACAATAATGTATTGATCCAGATATACAAGTCACTGCTGTCAAGAAGCCTCAATGAATATGGCTATCCGGCCAGGGAGGCTGGTCTTAATTACAGCATCACTGCCGGTCGGCGTGGACTGTTAATCAGCCTTGCCGGTTACCAGGATAAACAGACCGTTCTGCTGGAAGATATTCTCAAGGCAATTGAAACCTTTAAGCCTGAGAAAAGTGCTTTTGAGCAGGAAAAGGCCGTACTTGTCAGAGGGCTGAAAAACAAGAAGTTCCATGCACCTTACCGATTGGGCATGGATGCGCTTAATCAGGCAACCTATCCTTCTTATCCTGAAGATGAAGTTCTACTGAGCGCTGCTGAAAAAGTCACTTATGAGCAACTGATTCAGTATGCTCATGCCTTTTATAAGCAGATTCATGTAGAAATGCTGGTTTATGGCAATCACAGTAAACAGGAGGTATTAATACTCTCTTCAATGGTGGAAGCAGTATTACTGAATGATCATAACCGTCGGGACCGCTTTGACTTGCCCTTCCATCTACTGGGTGACACAAACCGTGTTCTGAATATGGATATTGAGCATGATGACTCAATGCTGATCAGTTATTACCAGATACCCGAGACTGATAACCGGGAAAGAGCCCGTTATGCCTTGTTGGGCCGTCTTCTCGCAAATCCATTTTTTAACAGCCTGCGTACGGAGCAGCAGCTGGGGTATGTGGTGTTTGCCGGTCCCCGTCCATTTGAGAAGCATCCTGGTGTCATTTTTGTTGTTCAATCACCAAAGCTGGATCCTATTGGCATAGAAGGTCGTGTAGAACAGTTTTTGAACGATCAAAAAGCAGGGTTGTCAGGACTGACAGATCAGGAGCTGGAACAATATCGTCAGGGATTGATCGGTGACCTGCTTAAGAAAGACGACAATATGGATGAGCGTAATGGTCGATTCTGGCAGGGAATTGCCAGTGACGAGCTGGATTTTGAGAATAGAGTGAAGATTGCGGATGAAATTCGCAAACTCAAGCCCTTGGATATGCAGTCTGCGCTGGCAAGGTTAATGGAAAACAAAGGAAAGCTTGTTATCCGTTCGTTTGGTGAGCCTCACAAAAAGGCATACCGAAAGGAGACAAACAGAACCGAATGCAACACCATTGACTGTCTGAAGGATCTGCCTGTCAGCGAATAGTCCGTCCTTTGGGGCAGTTATTGCTGCCCCAATCTCCAAACCTTTCTTCTATTTTCTTTTTGCCGGATTGGGTATCAATATTCTGGTCATCTTCATACCCTGTTATTGCTGACTCAACGTGGGGATGTTTTTGACACCGGTTTTTTGGACAGTATTTCTCACTCACAGATTTATGCTGAAAATATAATGCTTAACCCATTAGGGCTAGTCTTTTTGATGGATGACTAAGTAAAAATTTGTTTATTTTTACCATGTTCTGCTTTCTTTGTGGTATTTTCATTGATAATCAAGACTCAGTTACATATGCTTTTTCCCAACGGATATGGAGGGGTAATTTATATGGCCACTGACGTTCTGTTTTCCGAACTGAATGCCCGAGATAATAAAAAGATTGGTCTGATCACGCTGAATGCTGAAAAAGCATTGAATGCATTAAATCAATCCATGATTGACCTACTGCTCAACCAATTTTCTGACTGGCGTGATAATGATGATATTGTTGCCGTATTTATGCAGGGCAGCGGAGAAAAGGCATTTTGTGCTGGCGGTGATGTGCGAGCGTTGAGGCAGGCTGTTATTGATGGTAAGCCAGAGGTTCCCGCTCATTTTTTTGAAACCGAGTATCGTGTTGACTACATGATACACTCCTATCCAAAACCAGTAATCTGCTGGGGAAATGGGATTGTGATGGGAGGTGGTATTGGTCTGATGGCTGGTGCTGATTTCCGAATAGTGACTGATACCTCAATGCTGGCCATGCCTGAGATCAGTATAGGCCTCTATCCGGATGTTGCCGGAAGCTGGATATTAAGCCATCTTCCAGCCAAGCTTGGTCTGTTTATGGCTCTGACCGGATGTCGGCTTAATGCAGCAGATGCGCTCTATGTTGGTCTTGCTAACCGTTTTATTGATCATGCTTTCCGTGACAACGTTCTGGAGTCTCTGCAGCAGGCAGACTGGAACGCTTCTGATGCTCATGCTGTCGTTTATGGTGTTATACAGAAATATCGGGAAAAAAGTCAGGGATGGCTGCCCTATTCGAAGGTGCGAGAGCACAGAGACTTGATTGCCGGGTTGATGGATCAGCCATCACTGGCTGGTGTGATGGCTGCCCTTGATGGGCTTGAGACTGATGATGACTGGTTGCTGGCTGCCAGAAAAACGGCGCTTCATGGCTCTCCACTGTCAGCAGCTATTGGTTATCGACAGTTACAGAAAGCCAGGCACATGTCGCTTAAAGAGGCATTCCAGAGTGAGTTGGCTCTGTCAGTGAATACGGTGATCGATGGTGATTTCTGCGAAGGTGTTCGATCACTGCTGGTTGAAAAGGATAAAAATCCACAGTGGAAATATAAAGCAGTTAATCAGGTTGATGAACAACTATTGGATGAACTGTTCAGCTCTCCCTGGCCTGAGAATCCTCTCCACGACCTCTAATGGAAAAAAACTGCCACGAAAGTGGCAGTTTTTTTATGCCTTTTAAGAGAATAAAGAATTTAACTTTTGAAAGTTGGGTGAAAAATTAATAATTCAGCAGTGTTTTTGTTTTTTCGATTATTGATCTGATCTCTTTTAAAGGCTTTGTTTAAAGGTTTTTTATTTTTGTTATTTTTTTATTTTATTAATGGTAAGTATTGTTCAAACCCACTTTATTTATTTTAAACAAGGAGTAATATCTGTAGATAAGGAAATTCATAAAAATAAATTGATGGAGTAATTATCATGCTTGTTAATAAAGAAAGAATTACATGTTTTTTTTCTTTCGTTCTACTCACGGGGTGTGCCATTTCACCAGATGCTTCAAAATTGGCCAGCCAGAACCAATGGGAAGTTCTCGGTTATGAGGATGGGAGAGAGGGGAATTCTTTCAGAAGCGAAGTAGAATTACAGCGGCTGGGTAGCTCCGAGAATAAGGCAATTAATGATTATGCAGTAGGCTATTCAACCGGTCTTGCATATTTTTGTGACGCTGAAAATGCATATCTTGAGGGGGTCAAAGGCCGCCCCTATGAAGGGCAGTGCAATAATATGCCCAACGAAAAGGAGCTCATAGTGTCCTGGCAGGTTGGAATGGATCAGTATGAATTTGAGGTCCTGGATCGGTTATGGCAGGACACCGAAAATAATCGTTATGATGATCTTATGGAAGAGTATACTCAGGAGATGAATTAAGCGAGAGTGTATTCTCCCCGTTCAGGAAATGACCGCCATATGTGTGTTATTTCTGAACGGGGCGATCAATGAATATCGTGCACTGAAAAAGATCAGGCTTGTTACCTGATCATTTGCTTCATTGAATAACCGGTTTAATGGTATTCAGCAGTTGCTTTGCCAGATTTTTCTCACAGCCAAAATCATCCCAGTCAACAGTGATTAAGGGTGTGCCCATAGAACGACAGATCTGTGGCAGAATGGCCTCATGATAATTATGAATATCGCTAAGGTACGTTAGAGGGGTCCCGTCTTCTGCACTTCTGGCTCTCTCAATCAGACGACTATGGGCGATTTTTGGCGCGGTTCTGAGATAAATGACCGCACTGATCACCGGATAATCTTTCAGTCTTCGCTGGATTTCACAGTAGTGCAGCATATAGCGCTCATCTGGTGTTGTCATACCCAGAAAGTTTGCCTGGGTAAAAATCAAGTCAGAGTATAGGGAGCGCTCAATCAGATAGTTGCGGTCAGTAGGTAACTGCTCAACAATGCTGGCCCTGCGATTGGTAATGTACTCCTGAAACTGAATACGTTTAACCGCATCATTAGGGTGATCAGTGAAATCCTGAAGCAGTCGTGTAAATTCCGGGTCATTCACAGGCTCCTGAATGGCATCCCAGCCCAGCTCTGCTGCAAGTTTGGGAAGAAGTGTTGATTTACCTGCAGCAATATTGGCTTCTACCGCGACAAAGTGGTTGGTTTGCTTCATTAATGACCCCGGTGACTGATGATACAACTCATGATACTTCCGTTCTGGTCATGAGAAGGGCAGGCACTTTATGAGGTTAAGCGTCCATGATCAATAAGTAATAGGCGGAAAGGGGGTAGGCTTGGCCGTGATATGGTTTAATGGCCTCTTGGCAGGCCTTAAGTTATATCACTTTGTGCCGAACACGAGAGTAACGACAGAAGCGTGTGACTGCATATGGGTAATGTGGAAGAATATAACCAGATGCTGGCTGATATTCGTCAAGACTACCTGAATAAACTGAAGACTATATCCGACAGGATGAAGATGCTATATCAGGATCCTTCACTCTGTTTCAACGATAGTCAGGCATTCTCTGAAATTTATATCATTGCTCATAATCTTCATGGATCCGCTGACACTTTTGGTTTCAAACCTGTCAGTGAAGCAGCAGCCCCGCTGGATTTCCTATTAGAAGATATTAGGCAGTGTTCTAAGGGAAGGGTTATCGGTGAGGAAAGCCTTTTATCTCTCAGGTCCATGATTGCTGAGTTGATTGTATCCGTTAATGATTCTTTAATAGAGGCAGATGGTTAATTGGTTTTTTTCAAATAATACTGTGATTTTGGAAAGGCCTTCCTATATATTGTTGTTTTCTAAATTTTCGTCATGACATACGTGTAAATTAAGATTTAGTATTTATGCATCCTTCACTTCGATACATTCAAGGCTACCCTTTACCTATTATCGAGCAGGTCAGTTCTCTGGTAGACAGCAGGAAACTGATTCCATGGTTTGAGCAACGTTACCCACACAGACACTCTATTAGAAGTGAAAAAGCGTTGTTTGATTATACGATGGAGATCAAGAATCAGTTTATGAAGAAGACTGTACCGTAAGCGCCAAATAAACCCACGTCCTTCCGTCTAATTTCCCAGCCTGAAATCATGGCTTCCAGTTATCATGGAGGTCATCATGTCGATATCTCAAACCATCCCTGAATTCTGGTTGCAGAGAGTAAATGCCTGGCAGCAGTCAGGGTTAAGCCAGAAGGCCTGGTGTGATCAACATGGGGTTAGCCCCTCCCAGTTCAGTTACTGGAAGCGCAAGCTGCAAGCTGTCCATGTAAACTCTGAAACCACTCCCAGTCCCTTTGTGCCTGCGGTACTAGAAGACAATGTATTCCCAGCTCGTGTGAAAGCTTCTTCTATGACGGTTACATTCCCTAATGGCGTCATAGTGTCTGGCATTGATCATCAGAACTTGTTGCTGCTGAAGGAACTTATGGAGGTACTTCAGTGAATGAGCCTGTTCTCCGCCCTTCTGCCCGGCTCCCCAAAGTCTACCTTTATCGCGATCCTATTGATTTTCGAAAGTCATTCCGTGGGCTCGCGTTGCTGGTCGAACAGGAACTGGGGCATAACCCCTATGATGGTGAATTATTTGCCTTCACCAATCGTCATCGCAACAAGATCAAATGCCTGTTCTGGGAAGACAATGGCTTTGTCCTTTATTACAAAAGCCTGTCGGAGGATAAATTCCGCTGGCCACGCAAGGCGGATGAGCTGATTACCCTGACAGGACAGCAGCTGAACTGGCTTCTGGATGGCTACGACATCAGCCAGATGAAGCCCTATAAAAAACGCCGTTATGACGGCAATTTCCAGTCCCACATGGGTGCTGTTGTGGTAACATAGCGGCCATGAATAAAGCCTGTGTCCCCGTCCTTTTTCAGCCAGAAACTTCACTGCCCGACAGCCGGGCTTTTTCTGCTGAGGCCGATATTGCCATGGCTCATTTCCTGGAAATGCTTCAACAACTGGAGCAGTCGCTTCAGGGAAAAGACGACACGATTCAACAGCAGTCACGCGTCATTGAAGAACTAAAGCAACGGATTGCGACGTTGGAGAGCTATCTCCGTTTGGCAAGGTCTCAGACCTACGGGCGCAGTAGCGAAAAATCGGAAGGGCAGTGGGATATCTTTAACGAGATGGGTGCACCGATACCTGATGAGGAAACGCCAGAAGCTGACACTCATGAGCCGAAACCACGCGCCAACAAGAAAGGCAGGAAACCTCTGCCAGCGCATCTGCCCCGTCACCAGGTATTTGCCGAACTGACCGACGAAGAAAAAAAAGGTGCCCTCACCACCTTCTTCAGGAAATCCCGTGAAGAGCTGGACATCATCCCTCCGGTAGTTCGCGTGCTGGAGTATATGCAGGAAGTGGCTGTGTTCCCGGCTTGCCCCGAGCAGGGTGGCCAGCAGCAACTCAAGCTGGCTGCATTGCCCAAGCATCCCATTCCGAAGTCGGCGGTGAGTATCGCCATGCTGACCTGGATCATCATTGCCAAGTTCTGCGATGCATTGCCCTTGTACCGGCAGGAACGGATTCTTGGGCGTTACGGAGGTTCCCTCAGTCGAACCACCATGGCGAATACATTGATCCGCCTTTCCAAACAGTTACAACCATTGATCAACCTGCTGATGGATAACTTGAGAAGTGGCCCCCTGATCAACGCCGATGAGACCCGGATGCAGGTGCTCAAGGAAATGTCGAAATCGATCAATTCCGACAAATTCATCTGGAACCTGCTGGGCGGTCCACCGGGTCAACCGGCCGTCGTCTTTCACTACGATCCTTCGCGCAGTAAGGAGGTTCCCCTGCGCCTGCTGGAAGGGTTCCATGGTTACCTGCAAAGCGATGGTTACGCGGCTTATAGTGCGGTGTGCAAGCAGGAAGGGATTACCCAGGTCGGATGCTGGGATCACGCGAGGCGCAAATTCAAGGATGCCCAGAAAGGTGAAAAGCCGCCGGGCAAGGGAAACCCAGGGCAAAAGGCCAGCCTGGCCAGTACGGCACTGGCCAAAATTGCCCGGTTGTATGCCAATGAAAAGGTCATCAAAGAGGCAACCCATGACGGTAAACGGCAGTACCGGCAACAGCACAGCGTTCCGGTTCTGGAGGAGATCAAGGCCTGGCTGGATGTGAACATAAACCGGGTTGAACCTGGCAGCCTGATCCATAATGCTATCGGTTATGCCATTAACCAGTGGCCAAAGCTGATCGTTTACTGTGAAGATGGCCTACTGAACATCAGTAATGCCGCTGCCGAGAATGCCATTCGGCCCTTGACCGTGGGACGCCGCAACTGGCTGTTTGCCGATACCCCTGATGGCGCCCGAGCCAGCGCCATTTATTACAGCCTGATCGAAAGCGCCAAAGCCAATGGACTGGAGCCCTTCGAGTACATTTGTTATGTACTGAAGGAACTGCCGTATGCGGATACGGTTGAGAAGCTGGAAGCACTCCTGCCCTGGAATGTGAAAGCCTCCGGCGAGCTTTCCAGCAACACGTCCCTCCCCAAGGCTGCCTGATAAAACAGGTCAGCCTTCCCTTATACCGGTTGTCTTGAACTTTAGCGGGCTGACAAGGTCAATAGTTCTATTATGTCATCCCCAGACGATTCTCCTACTGGAAACAGGGAAGCTCCCAAATAAACCATGCTGTCACCTTCCTCCTCAGTAAACGCAGCTGTATCCACGTTAACGTTAACTGACGAAGGAAGGGACGAGCTGACAACCAGCCGAAAAGGAAAAAGAAAGCGAACCATGGCAGGTTTCACGGTGGAGCAGACAACAACGGGCACTGGAGCGTTTTCTTCGCATCAACAGCAACCTGAATCCGGGGCCATCCCCCCCATAAAGCTCAGGCGTGTTACTGGCAAAAATCTACCAACAGCCAGCCAAAACTGGCCATTAACTGGCAATGAGCATTCTTCAGCGATGGTGCAGGATATGCCAGAGCCAATGGAGGATGCACCGCTCACTACAGAAATTAACAGTGAAACATCAATTTCAGAATTTACTGTAAGCCAGCAAAATGAACTACGAACACATTTAAATAATCAAGAAATACAAACAGTACTGAAGAATGCCGGGATACTGCTGAAAACCCTCAATGACAGGAACATCCAATTAGCGCGAGACAGGGGTAAGCCGCCCGCAAATTCCCTCTTTTCCAAGTTAAAAAACTTCAGCATTGTTAAAGATTCTCAGACTTTCAAGGGCTATTTTGCCAAGGCCAACACGTTCTTTTTAGCTGTAAATACCCGGCAGATCACAAATACCAGCTGCCTTACCAGCATGCTCAAGTCGAAGACTCAGATAAAAAAGTTTGCAGAAGAAAGCGAGGAAAACATTCAGGCAGTTGCTGCTAACCCATGCTTGAAACAGATTGCCTCCATGTGTAATGGCAAAGGCTTGCCCGACAAAGCGAAGGTGGAAGCGTTCGTGGCGTGGGAGTGCTGGAAGGTGAACGGCGAATTCAGCCTGGAACTGCTGCGGGCCTTTTCCTCCATGTGTCATGGCAAAGGCTTGCCCGACAAAGCGAAGGTGGAAGCGTTCGTGGCGTGGGAGTGCTGGAAGGTGAACGGCGAATTCAGCCTGGAACTGCTGCGGGCCTTTTCCTCCATG
>NZ_LUKQ02000329.1 GCF_001647025.1 Endozoicomonas atrinae | reverse complement strand
TACTGTCCAGAGCAGACTTAACTATGATTTCCATGAGAGGAGGTATCAACAGATAGATTATTAGGATTCTCTACTCTGGTTGATTCCTCTCATGGTTGCCTATTTCGGAAAACTGTCCGGACTATTGTGACTTGATATTGTTGTTTATATATCTCAACGCATACTGCTACTCACACATAAAAAACGGTTTACCAGTCATTCTTGGTGACAGCCGGTTTCTTATTTCCCGCAACCAATCGTTATTTTTCCTGCTTTCTGTACCCTGTATTTGGGCTGGATCATTGTTTTCCTACTATATTGCCTCGTTACGATTTTGCTAACAGTATCAACGCATAAAGAACACGACAGGTAACGGCGCAGTTATGACTTCTCAGTCCTCCCGGTTTGTAGGCTCCATTCCTGAGCATTACGATAGCGGACTCGGCCCTCATATTTTTATTGACTATGCTGCGGATATTGCCAGAAGGACTGCGGATTACAAACCTTCATCCGTACTCGAGCTGGCTGCAGGGACAGGCATTGTAACCCGGAAATTGCGTAACCTGCTGCCTGTTGGCACGACACTTCTGGCTACAGACCTGAGCCCACCGATGCTGGAGCAAGCTAAGAAGAAGTTTGCTGAAGACGAGAACATTCGCTTTGAGGTTGTGGATGCCAGTAGCTTACCTTACGACTCTCCCTTGTTTGATGTTGTTGTCTGCCAGTTTGGTGTGATGTTTTTTCCGGACAAACTTAAGTCTTATCGCGAAGTGCTTCGCGTGCTGAAGCCTGGTGGACATTACCTTTTCAATGTCTGGGACTGCTGGGCAGCTAATCCTTTTGCTGAAATAGTTTACGAGACAATAGCAGCGGTGTTTCCTGACGACCCGCCGGGATTTTATCGCGTGCCCTTTGGTTACCACGATATAGACGTAATCAATGCTTCCCTGCGGGAAGCTGGTTTCACAAATATTACTGCGAAAACCCTACCTCTCAGGTCAAGAATTTTATCAGCGGAATTATTGGCTCGAGGTATTGTGTTTGGCAGCCCTCTTTACGAAGAAATCGTTAATCGCAATGGAGATCTGATAGTCACTCATTCTCGAGTAAAGAAAGTATTGGAGTCAAAATTTGGGAGTGATATGCCTATTCAGGCCATTGTTTTCGACGCTGAATACACTCCTTAGGAGAGGAACCACTGATTGTTAGCAGTTCTAACGGCTTTGTTAGTTTTCCTGACAAAAGTGAACATTTGTTCGTAGTAGTAATCAATATAAGCCATTACTCATAATCAATTAATGGCTAACTGTATGGATTCATCTCTTCCTTTAATCGCTGCTCCTCAATTTTACCCTGAAATACAAATTTCTGAAGTATGCTCATTTACACCATATGGTCCTGTTAATTCAATAGTTTTTGGATGCAAGCGATGTTATCTCACCTTTCCTGATGTTAATGCCTGCAATAACCATATCAGTCGTACCCGAAATGAAAAAAAATCAGTATGTATGTGTATTTGATCGTTGTGTAGAGCGCTTTGCTTCTCGGACGAACCTTAGCGTTCATTACCAGAGAACTAAACATGATCAAATGGCTCAGCATAGCTTTGACGATTGTGGTGCGATGGATTTATCGGTAAGAAATCAGAGGGAGTGTGACGATAAACACGAGCTTGATATTAACCCGGGGTCACATGACTCTGGCTTTCCTTCAAGTTTGCCTTCTTTGTGTAGTGAGATTAAAAGCGAGCAGGTATCACCAGATGCTTATGCTTATGGTGAACCTGACTATGAATATCAGAATGGACCCACCTTTTCTCAGAATCAGCCCCAGCCTTCTTCGTCCAGCAAGCTTTGCTTATTATCCGGTACTCCGCCAATAGTCCCTGAACCGAACTGTTTTAGGGTTATAGCTACTCAACATCAACAAGCTTTCTCATCTGATGTTGCTGAGAGAGTAGGTGATTCGGGTCAAAATGGATCTCGTGTTGAGAGCTCTCTTTTAGCTCATCCTGTTAGCGTTCAGTCATTTGAACATGAGGAGCTTATAGAAAGAGAGGTTAAGTATACTGAGGAGTTATCTACCCCCCCTGTTAAAGAGAGTGCTTTAGAGTGTTCTGCAACTGCGAATGGTGATTGGGAGCAAGTGGAGGCTAGGCAGCATAGTGATGTCTGTCATCAAGTGGGGAAGAGTGATGTAGTCCAATCTGGTGTTGATGGCAGTCGAAGCCTTCGGGGGTCAGGAACTGAGACTGGATCACATTCATCAGTTGAAAGCTCTCCGGATCGCACTGCTAATCAGTGTATGGTCACCAGTTTACTATCTACGCTAAAGAAAGCATCGGAAAAGTTGGTTAGTTCGGAAGCATATAAAAGCGACAGAGCACGCTTGTTAGAGAGCAGATTGGGGCTGGAAGTTGCCAATGCTGAGTGGGAGCCTATTAAGAATCCGGTTGATAATGGTGTTATGAGGCCTAATACGTCGGTTGAAAATACAGGTTTTGTGGTGTCAGATAATAAAAATAAGAGTTCTTCTAAGCGTTCTCATAACCAAGTGGACACTAATAATGAGCTAGCTTCTCATAAAGTACCAAAAGTAGTTCTAACGCGGCTATCAAAAGATGAAATTGCCAAATACACAGCCCCTGATGTAAGGACAGAGGTATCTTATCCGGGATTAACCGATGATGAAGTCAGTTACTGCCTTTCTGCACATGTAGAGTTGGAAAAGATACCTTCGTAACAAGTAGCAAAAAAAATGAGAGTTCAGGACTAAACTGATGGTGTTTTATGTTTGCCCCTCATGGAGGTTACGATTCTTTTTGATTGATGGCTGGCAGTAAATTGCCAGTTTTTTATTTGTATCTTCTTCTGAAATCAACTTGTCTTACTCAGGACTATTTTCATAGGGGAGGTATGCCAGTGTTACGGATTGCGTCTCTACTAACTGTACTGTCTATATGTCAGAGCAGCTTTGCCTCTGTACTGTCTGAGGAGCAGCTAACGTTCTATCGTGAGAATGGCTACCTGATTCAACAAGGTTTTTTTCAAGGGGAAGAGCTGGATGATCTGGAGCATCATATCCAGATAGCTCTGGACAGTGTGGTTGAGCTTCCATGGTCGGGTAATCAATCAGAAGAGAAACTGTATTTAGGTGGAACACTATATGTTCTGGGGGCTGTTGGCCAGGGCTCACTGCCGGTGATTAAACGAGTTGTCTGGGCTGGCGCAAAGTTCCCTGAATTACTGGCTTATGGCAGGCACCCTCAACTAAGAAAAAACGTAGCCCAGATTCTGGATAGCTCAAGAGCTACTCACCTGATTAATCAGATTCACCCAAAGCAACCGGGTGACGGTGTTGAATATGATGTCCACCGGGATATTGATAATCGGCGGAACTTTGATAAGCGCTGGCAGGATATCAAGGGGAATGGCAGTTTTGTTCAAACCGTGCTGGCTATTGACCTAATGGGAGAAGAGAATGGCGGGCTTTATGTGGTTCCCCGTTCTCATCATGACTGTTCTCCAGTGAAAGGTAATACGACGCTTAGTGAAGAGTACCGGCAGGAAAAATATGGAGAAATAACGCCAGTCGTGATGAATGCGGGTGATATGCTTTATGTCCACCCCTGTCTGGTTCATTTCAGTGGGCCGAATACCTCGGATAAGCCCAGAAGGCTTTTTATAAACGGCTATGCTTATCCTGGAGCCAATCACGAACATTATCCAGGAGATGGTAGTGGAAAGGAAATTTCTTTGATTGAATAAATTTTAGCTTCTGGCTTTTAGTAAATATAAATTACAGTAGTTGTTTTTTGTTATTGATTCGCATTTTTGCCAATGCCCCTAGGGTAGACATGAAGGAATTCTTCCTGATAGTGCTTGCGCCTGCATCTTTCTTTGAGCGCCTGCTTAGAGGGCTGCCTGTTGGCTGATAGGTGTTTCGGGTCTTGAGCTGAAACCATAAAGGAAGAAAGAGCAAAAAGGAAAAAAAAGCTCTTCATCGTGTTCTTTGTCGTTCAGAAAGAGGCCACAGCACATTTAAAGTAATGGCTAGTTGCTTAATGTCTACCGTAAATGCCGATGTTATAAATTATGTGAGGTTTCTTGGCTCAGGCTGTTATCAAAACAGTACTTGGTGCAAAGAGAATCTGGTTGTTTTTGGAGGGGTTGAGCTACATCAGGTTGAAGCAATAGGCCGGGGCTAGAGGCGTCTAATGGCAGCGTGCGTCTTTCCAGTTTGTGTGTTAGGTCATCGCTGAGATTTGTTTGGCATGGTGTAAAGTCTTTCGAAAGATCGCTCGTTTCCTGTTCAATAGTCGGTGCCAGCTGGAGATTTGGAAAATATTCAATCAATATCTCTGACTCTGGTTATTGTAATGGAGAAATTTTTCGTTGGAGTACGGCTACGTCATTATGTGGTGTGTCATCTTCAATTGCATGCTCATCTGGGTTCCATACTCCCATGTTGAAAAAAAACGTCCTGCTGCATACGTATTTCAGGGTCTTTCAGGGAAAGGGTTGGCCTATTGCTCCAAGAAGGCGTATTGGTGGAGCTATATGGGGGAGCTTGTTGTATAGAGGTCAGCAAGTGAGTCGATGTAGATACTGCTGTTAGTTGTTCCATAGCTTGTATGAGCCTTGTGAAGTATTGATTGTAATAATTTAAAAGATAGTCTCGTTTCATAAAGACAAAAATCTTATTGATTGAGTTGCCATAGAGTATCCTTATCCTGAGGGAACTAACTAACTAACTAACCTCAACACTTGGTTGGCAGAACACAAGGGTATTCATGTATTTGAGGGAATGTAATTTAAATTGTGTAAACGCTTGTCGTTAATACTCCAAAATGGAGAATAACAATGAGCGTTGAAATCAACGAAAAACTGGTAGATCAAATAGCCAGTCAGATTAAAACTCAGGATGATC
>NZ_LUKQ02000328.1 GCF_001647025.1 Endozoicomonas atrinae | reverse complement strand
TCAGGGCAACCGAATGGAGCCGCATCATTGCCACCGCCAACACCCTCGGTCAAGGCGACGACAGTGGTCTCTACCGTGGTGCAAAAGTCCAGTCACAAGCGTTCCTTGATCGCTTCACCACATGGATTGAGGTGCCCTACATGGCAGAGGGCGAAGAGCGCAACCTGATCACCAGCGCCTACAAGGAACTCGAACCCACCGTCATCGACTCCATGTTGCAGTACGCCAGGGAACACCGCGAAGGCTTCGTCAACGCCACCATCCTGCAACCCCTCTCACCCCGAGGCATGTTGGCACTGGCGGACAAGTACCTGCGTTACTTCCCCCTGTTCTCCGACGGCAAGGCGGCACTGCGTCAGGCGATCAACGAGACCCTGCTCAACCGCAGCAACGCCGAAGACAGGATCGTCCTCGAAGGCATCATCAACCGCGTGTTCGCCATCAAGTAACCCTCACATACCAAGGCCGCGCCAGTCGTGGCCTGAAAATCCCAACCAACCACGAGGTATTCGTCATGAAAAAACCAGACGACAAAGACATGCTCGGCTCCGAGTATCTGCACGAAGTCACCAACGTCACACGAATCTTTGGCCGTCAGCACGACATCTCCGTCGTGGTCGAAGGCAATATGGCAGGGGTTGACCGTGACGGTAACATCATCTACCCCAGCATCGCCGCTGACTCCCGCTTAACCCCTGAAGAGATCAGCATCTCCCGAGGCTACGTCGACCACGAGTGCGGCCACAAACGTCACACCGACCTCCCTGCCTTCTTCGCCTACGGTGACAAGTGCCGCAGCAAGGGCGAGGAACTCAAGCTCGGCATCGCCAACGCCATGGAAGACCCACGCATGGAAGCCAAGGTCATCGACGATTACGAAGGCTCCCATGAGAACCTGACGGCGGTGGCCAACTCAGTGTGCCAAAGCTGGCGAGACGAACACGGTGCCACTGCCTTCTCGTTGCATCAACAGGGCGAGACCCACGAGCATTGGTACCAGTTTGTCGGCGGTGCGCTGTCGATACTGGGCAGGCACGAATGCTGGGGCTTCGACACTCACGAATACACCAGCACCATCGGCACGTTCCAAAGGCTTATGGGTGAAGAGCGCATGGCACAGTGTCGAGAGTTCTCAAAACGACTAGCCAAACTCACCAGCACCAAGCAGGTACTTACTCTCGCTGACGAAGTGGGCGAATGGATTCGTAAGGAGTTCAAGCAAGATCAGCAGCAGCAACAGCAGCAACAAGCGCAGCAGCAGGGGGCACAGGGAGGACAAAACCAGCAGTCACAACAGCAACAGGGCCAGAGTGGTCAGGGTCAAGGTCAGGGGATGTCGCAGGCTGGACAGTCCCAAGCTGGGAACGATCAATCTCAGGACTCCGATGGTTCTGGTGACAGCTCCGATGGTTCCGGTGACGGTGACTCCGATGGTTCGGGTGATCAGGATCAGGGTTCGAGTGACAAGGATCAGGATCAAACGTCTTCAAGCGCCGACGACGGCGATGGGTCGGGCGAAGGCCCGAGCCAGAGCGGGAGGCCAGATCAACAAGGCACCGGCCAGAGTAACCAGCAGCCGAACGGACAGGGCAACCCTGATCCACAGGGTACCGGCCAGATTGGTAACGGCGGCGACCCACTGGCACCACAGGGCAACCGTGTCGAAGTGGGACAGGCTTTGCAGAAAGCCCTCGAAGGCAAGCTCAAGGGAATGAATCAAGCCCAGTACCGCCCGTTCTCCACCCGCTTTGATAGCTGGCACACCCGCAAGGACAAGAAGAAGTCAGCGATCAGGGAGTGCCTGAACAACGAGGCCGGACATGAGCGGTACAAAGACATGCTGAACAAGAGCGCCGGTAAGCTCAACGTCATACGTCGTAAGCTGGAGCGAGCCTTGCAGAGTGACCGCTCGATTCACTGGGATGGTGGTCAGCAGTATGGCCGCCTCGATTCACGAAGACTGGTCGCCGCGTTTAACCGTCAGGAGAAAGTATTCAAGCGCAAGCAGGATGCACCGGCACACGATACCGCTGTTACTTTCCTGCTCGATTTGAGCTACTCCATGAACGGTGCGCCGATCGAGACCTCGATTCAGACGTTGATCTGTCTGGCGGAGGCACTGGAGAAAACCTCAATCCAGTACAACATCCTCGGCCACACCATCGGTCGACACTCGGGCAACCGGAACAAGATGCGTAAGGCGATGACAGAGCAGGCAAACCAGAGCGGCAGTCCTTATCGTTTTGCCCACCAGTTCGCCCGCAACATGCCGCTGGACATGTTCGAGTTCAAATCGTTCAACGAGCGCCTTGGTATGGCCAAGAAGATGCTGGGCAACGTGCCGCAGTTGATCACCGATGGTGACAAATGGAACGGCAACGTGGATCACGAAGCACTGTGGCACTCGTACAAGTTGCTGTCCAAGCGCCCCGAAGGACGGCATGTACTGATCGTCCTGAGTGACGGGATGCCGAACCCTTGCTCTATTATGGGATGCCGTGCTCTGGCGCAGGAGTCACTGAAGAAAACCGTGAAAGAGATCGAGGGCCGTGGTGTCGAGGTGATCGGTATCGGGATTCAGGAGGATGACGGTGCCGAGTTGTACCAGAAGTGGCACACCGTATGGAACCTTGATGAGCTGGCCGAGACGGTCATTGATGAACTGGGTGCTACGCTGATGGGTAAGCACTTGGGGAAGTCTGCCAGAATACAGGGGGTGTGACATGAAGCCACGAAGCAAGAAGGTAAAGTTTGATGCGTCGTGGCTGGCTTTATTGCCAGCAGACAAACGGGGTGACTACCGGTTCATGTACGAGGTGGCTCGGGTTGTGAAGCGACGACGCATTAGGAGAAGTGATGTACAAAAAGTGTCAAATGTCGTTAAAGAAATATCAAATATTGTCTAATTAATGTCACACTAGCGTCATAAAGTATTGCTAATTTGTTGTCAAAATAGCAATGTATAGTTTAGGTAAGTTCGAGCTTGCCTTTTTTGTATGTAACGTTCGTACCGATAAGATCGGAGAGCCATTATGGATATGGATAAAGTCATTCTTTTAGAAAAAAGAGTCGGAGAACTTGAAACTCTGATGAAGCGTTACAGAAGCGAAATGTTAGAACTCAAGGAAAATAACATTCAACTCGAACGTGAAATACTTTTTCTAAGTGAAGGCTTAGAGAAATACAAAATAAAATATCATCATAAAGCGGACATGATTATCCATGACCGTGAAAGAAAACTGACCGCAGTTGCCGAAATAAAAAGCCCCGTCAAAGTCACACATGATGACATCAGAGCCTTCTATACTCTGGGCGATCGGGCCAGAGAAACAGCAGTCCTGCTGGTCAAAGGCTACACTAATGAAGAGATCGCAAAAAAAGAAAAGATCAGTGTTGTTACTATTCGCAGTCGGGTTGCCAGGTTACAAGTCACGTTCAAGGTCAACCGCAGAAGGATGCTGATAGAAAAATTACAACAGGTCATGGATTACGCGTTAAGAGAAGAAATGGGGCTCCACCATGAAGCCGAAGTACCTGAAGCTCATTAGACAACCATCAGGAATATACCATCTGCAAGGTGTACTTCTTGGTCAGCAAATTCGAGAAAGTACAAGAACCCGCGATAAATATGAAGCTAATATGCTTGCTGTTCATAAAGAACTTCAGGCCATGATGCTTGCCACTGGGAAAACAGAATACTTGAGCCCAAAATTTTCCGAGTGTGTCAGGCGCTACGAAAAAGATGTCCGTTACTCGAGAAAAAATCAGGGAATAGTCAATCGACTAGATGCCTTTTTTGGAGCAAAACCAGTCACAGAAATTTCTCAAAGTGAAGTCGATAAATTTGTGTTTGAGGTATTTATAAAACACAAAAGAGCAAAGAGCACTATCGAAAGAAATCTGAATATCCTTCAGGCAATAAGAAATCATGCAGTCAAAGCAAAGCTGGTGGACCAGAAATCACTACCGTTTATAAGTGTGGAACGGGTCTCAAAACATCAACACCGCATGTCCATTGTGGATAAAAATATTCGAGATCAGATTATCAACAATGCGGCTCAACCGGTTCGTGATGTACTCACCTTTCTCTGGTACACCGGCTCTCGCATAGGCTGTGCATTAAACCGTACCTGGCAAGACAGATGTGATACAGGCATCAAGTTATACACAGTGAAAGGTGGACGTAACAAACTGCGCCAGCGTCGGGAATACTATGTGCCAGAGGTACCCGAGCTGACCGCCATGCTGAACAGTCGGCTGATGGAGGCTCGCAAGTCGTCAGGCTTTCAGGTCACGGATAAGATATTTGACGTGAGCGATACTACGGTTCGAGAAGAGCTGGCCAGAGTATGCGAGGTGCTGTCCATCAGAGACTTCATGCCTCACGATATACGTCACTGCTTCGGCACGTATCTGGCTCAGGATAAGGTAGGTATTGAGGCCATTGCGGATTTAATGGGCCATGATTCTCTTGAGTCAACCCGCAAGTACATCAACCATGCCCGTGATGATCTGACCAGACAGATGCGGGGCGCACTGTCAAAGCCAGTAAGTAGTGGAGGAGTAACCATTTCAGAGCAGAATCATTTTCGAGTTTGCCGTTAACCATCCCCCATGTCTCGGGTTACGAAACTGAGTTTCGTCGGGAATATGCAACAGTAAATATACCCAGAACTACCGCCGCAATTACCACAATATGAAAATGAGCCTGTAAATAATTCTGTGTAAACGCCACCAAAACTATTACTCCTTGAACCGGTCAGGAAACATAATTTCAAACCGGTTCATGGCTGCTTTCCAGTTCCTGATCGGCATGGTCCATTTCTCGGAAGCTTTTTCCATGGCCAGATAGATTACCTTCATGACTGACTCATCAGTCCGAAAAATCTTCCGGTTCTTGATCGCCTTACGAATGACGC
>NZ_LUKQ02000327.1 GCF_001647025.1 Endozoicomonas atrinae | reverse complement strand
ATCATCCTGAGTTTTAATCTGACTGGCTATTTGATCTACCAGTTTTTCGTTGATTTCAACGCTCATTGTTATTCTCCATTTTGGAGTATTAACGACAAGCGTTTACACAATTTAAATTACATTCCCGATTACCTATTTTTGTGACCATTAATGCCTTTTACAATGATTGATTTTTCCTGGGCATAAAAGGAGCTGGTCCCTTGCTAACGGCTTCGGCAACTTATCGGCGTGTATGGCACTTTGCCTGGCCAGCCATTCTTTCAAATGTCTCCGTTCCGCTACTGGGGCTTGTGGACGCAGCGGTTCTTGGCCATCTCTCCTCGCCTGAATACCTGGGTGGTGTAGCCGTCGCGGCGACCCTGTTCAGTATGATTTTCTGGGCTTTTGGTTTTCTTAGAATGGGAACCACCGGGCTGGTTGCCCAGTCAAAGGGCCGAAATGACCGTTATGCCATCAGAAAGTGGCTGTTACAGTCTCTGGTTTTTGCTGCTGTAACAGGTTTGTTGCTGATTCTCTTTTCTCCTTTGATTTTACATTTTGCACTGCCTTTTTTTGAAGCCAGTGAGGCTGTAGTGAGACAGGCTGAAATCTATTTTCAGACCCGGATATTTTCGGCGCCAGCCGTATTGGTTAATTATGCGCTGATTGGCTGGCTGATCGGTATGCAAAAGCCGAAGGGGCCTCTGCTTATCCTGGTTCTGGGTAATGCTGTCAATATTGTGCTGGACCTGTTTTTTGTTCTAGGTCTGGGGTGGGCAACCCAAGGTGCCGCGATGGCAACGGTGATTGCTGACTATCTGGCGCTGGCACTTGGACTGTTGATGGTAAGGCGGGTTCTGGCGCATGATGGCAGCCAGTTCAGCCGTGAAATGGTATTTGATATTGCCGCTTTTCGTCGGCTGATCATGCTGAATCGCCACCTGTTTGTCCGTACATTATGTTTGTTATCGGTACAGACGTTTTTTACCGCTCAGGGCGCCCGCCTGGGCGATGAGGTGCTGGCAGCTAATGCGCTGCTGCTGAATTTAATGGTGCTGATTTCTAATGGGCTGGATGGTTTTGCCCATGCAGCAGAAGCGTTGACAGGTGAGTCGATTGGCAAGGGGGACCGTCGGCAGTTTCATCAGGTGGTCAGGGTGACCGGCTGGTGCTCTCTGATCTGTGGAGGGCTGTTCAGCCTGTTTCTTGGGCTTGGCGGGAACTCTTTGTTGGGCTGGTTGACCAATATTCCAGAGGTTGCAGAGCAAGCGTCTGTTTACCTGCCATGGCTTGTAGCCATGCCTTTGATTGCAGTTTGGTGTTTCTGGTTGGATGGTGTCTTTATTGGCGCGGTCAGAACCGATATGATGCAGAACACCATGTTGATTGCCACGGTTCTGGTTTTTCTGCCTGTCTGGTTCCTTTTTCGCGATCTGGGAAATCAGGGGTTATGGCTGGCTTACACGGTGTTTATGGCCACCCGGGGCCTTGGATTGATCTGGGTTTATCGCCATTTTAGTAAGAACGATGTCTGGTTTGCAGCCCGACATGACCTTTTATGAGGAGCTGGTTTTGAAAGACTGGTTTAACGTTTGATGTCAGATATGTTGCTTGAAGAGCGTGTTGATTCAATTGAAGTGCAGCATGAGCTGAACACCTGTGGTCTGTTCTGCCCGGAACCGGTGATGATGCTGCACAACAAAATCAGGGATATGGCGCCAGGAGAAGTGGTTCGGGTGCTGGCCACCGACCCATCCACTAAACGTGATATCCCTAAATTCTGTAATTTTCTGGAGCACAAGCTTCTCCAGCATCAAGAGATAGAGGCTACTTTTTTTTACTGGATTAGAAAAAAGAGGGTGGAGCCACCCGTTTAGACATCGAATGGTGGCTCATAAGTTTGGATAACTTTTAAACAATAGTGGTCATATCTTGAGGTAATGGGGTAAGGCTTTTAACAAGAGCACTGACAGCGCTGCTAACGGCATTTTGTGACCCAGTTTTATAATGCTCTCTAACCATTGCATCACTATCATCCAGTGCCCTTGCAATAGCAGTATTATCTGAGAGCTCAGGGGTTTCCCTCTGCGCTTCAGTTTTTAGCGATAAAATCTGGGCTGCTTTCAGGTATGATTTTAAATCAGCCTCGCTAAAGTGAGTAATTATTCCGGCCAGTACCATTGCTTCTGTTTTCATCTCAGATACAGGGCGAGATAGCTCCTGCGTTACACTTTCCATTATATCTTCTGAAATGCCTTTGCTCTGTAAAACAGCAGTTAGGTCATCTTTTTTGGCAAAATGCTGTTCTAATTCACCGGATTTACTCTGAAATTCGCTTCTGGCCTGGCTAAAAATGTTAGTATTAGGGTATTTGAAACTAGCAGAGAAGCTGGCTAGGTCATCGGCTGTTCCAAATTTCAGCGCGGTGGTGCTTTCAGGGATTGGGCCAATATCTGCACCAGAGGTCATTTGGTTTTTTATTAGCATAAGTGCATCTTTAACTTGCTGTCTGATGTCTTCCTGGAAACATTCTTCGACGTGCATTTCTACAAAACTCTGCCGTTCAACACCCATGCTGTATGATCCGGATGTGGTAGCATTATCTTGCCTTGAAATTGCTCCAAGCTCTCCTTCCAAAGCTTTTAGGTTGACTTCCATCTTTTGCGGGCTTGATGCTTCTGAGCTTTCCATGCCGAGAGTGGGATTATTGTAAATAGCGATAAACTCATCTTGAGAGTTAAAAACTTGTTGAAGCTTTGCAATACCCTCGCTATTTGCAAGATTACACTGGGCCAGAGCAAGTGCCAGGAAGTTATCTTCACTCTCAGCTTTGCTTTCACTGTTTTGAAACAGGCCGAAATTTTTAACAAGCGCTTCACTAAATGCTTGTCTTGCCTCAGGGTTTTTAGATAGCTCGCTTTTTGCTTGTTTTAATCGATCGTTAAAAGAATCCTGAAGGGATTGAAGTTCGGGGTTCCTGACTTCATCAGTATGAATAGTCCTCTCGCTTAAAGGTGTTGCAGCTGTTTCTACTTCTGGTTGCGGGATGACGACAGGGGGAGGGGTATTTGAAATCATGATTGATAACTCCTTGAATTAATTGGCTATTTTACAATAAAGCACAATAGTATGCATGAATATGCATGCGTAATGATGCTATGCTTGTGACCAACTAATTACTGAAAAAGTTCCATCGATGATTAATCAAGGTGGGGGGGAAGAAAATAGAAATCAGCTATTTAGAGATTATTGGCTTCGCTTTGGGGTTCTATCCTATTCTAAAAGTTTGTTTTTCCAAGGGGCAGGATGGCTATTGCTTGGCATAAAAAATATGTTTTGCTGTTTCTGAATCTGCACTTTTCTCTTAACTTGTTCTTGCGTGGAGTGAGTGTAAACCTTAATCAGAAGGGCTACATTATGGGATTTAAGTTGCACATTACGTACATTTACAAGTCAATCATTCAAATCAGTCGACAATCGCAGAGTTTTTATTGGAAATAAATGTTCACCCCAAATTCAATCGCTGGAGGACATTATTGGGTCGGATTTCAAGAGAGGTGAACATATGAGTTTACATAAACACTATGCTTTACGCTGCCATATCGTGCACTGGGCAACCGTATGCTGATACTTTCGGGCGGTTTCTCTGATCACAAACGGTATATCAAAAGGTGGTCTTACCTCCTCAAAATGTTTGCTCAACGTTCTCTGCAATCCGGTATGGGTATCAACGGCTTCGCCATTTTCACGAATTCCACCGAGCCAGTTCTCCCTGGGGGTGTACTCTTCCAGCCAGGTATAGGGGGACGTGATCACGAGGATGCCTCCAGGGCGGATGCGTTCATGAATCATACCGAGAAACTGCGCCGGGTTATTCAGGCGATCAATCAGGTTGCCGGCAAAGACAAGGTCGTAGTCGTTATAGATGGGTTTCAGGTTACAGGCATCGCCTTGAGTGAAACGGATTCGGTTGGTATCGATATCATCGAGGCCTATCTCAGTGGTATCAGCAATAAAGTAATCACCCAGCTCACCTTCAGTAGGGACGTGGTAGCGAATTTTTCCCCGCTCCTGCAGTTCGGCTGCAGCAGAAATAAATCGGGCAGAGAAGTCGATGCCATCCACATGTTGGAACCAGCGGGCTAACTCAAAGCTCGTACGGCCCACCGAACAGCCCAGGTCCAGAGCCCGGGTTCGAGGGGTGTTACCACTGACTTCGTAACAAATACGGGCACAGGCTTCCGGATAGTTTGGAACGTCAAAGAAGGTTTCCCCAAAATGGAACGCCAGATATTGGGCGACAAGGGCATCACTCTCATAAGGGTTGCTGGAGGTATTGGTCATGGCGCTGGACTCTACATATCGGAAGCCGGCATGCTGGAAGAAGTGACGGCGGAAGGCATACCGTGAATCTTTAATGGCGTAGTTACCCGTTGAGATCCAGCAGCCCCCTTTGATGAGGTTGTGGCGTCCATCAAAGGTTGGGGTTGAGAAGTCATCGTAGCAGGGGTGAACACGGAATCCTTCATAACCGTCAATGGGGGTCGTGGTCCATTGCCAGACATTGCCAATAATGTCGTACAGTTCCCCTATTCTGAAGCGGTCAACCGGGCAGGATGAAGACCAGTATTCAAGATTGATATTTCCGGGTGCTTTATCCCACCAGGGCTGGTCAGTATCAATGGACTCTCTCAGGCAATACCACTCGGCTTCGCTGGGCAGCTGGATCTGCTTGCCGGTTACTTCTGACTTCCAGCGACAAAAGGCCTGGGCTTCATGACAGTTAATACCAATTGAATTTTCTAACTACTGTATAACTGCCCAATCACGGGAGCACAGACTGAACAGTCGACCAGCTTCGCTGCAAAGGTTATTCCAAGCTTCACAGCAACAATCTACAATATTTTCATAACCTGAAAATGCTTTGTTTGATAAGTCATGCTCCCGCATCCACTCCCATAGCCTTTCTGAGCTGTTTAACTCCGGTGCGAATGGT
>NZ_LUKQ02000326.1 GCF_001647025.1 Endozoicomonas atrinae | reverse complement strand
ACTATGAAGATATTATCAATAAATGCTGTGAGGCATGGAATGAATTACTTTCTGAAGTTGGCCGATTGAAAAGTCTATGCTCCCGTTCATGGGCTGTTATTTCATAATTTAAAAATGGAATTGGTATTACTTCCAGGCCCGGGAAAGTGCCAATCCTTTTTATGAAAAAACACCGGATATTGTTGAAGCCTGCATGTGGCGTTTTGCCGGCCTGACCGGTCGTCATTACCGGCCTTTCAGCTGGTATGGGCCAAAGAATGCCAAACGCCTGATTATTGTCATGGGCTCTGGTGCGGAAACGGTCAAGATGACCATGGAAGCCATGAACCGGGAGCTGTCTGAAGATGATCAGGTGGCAATGATTCAGGTCCGCCTGTATCGCCCATTCTCTGCAGAGCGATTCCTTCATATTCTGCCTGAATCGGTAACCAGTATTGCGGTGCTGGACCGCACTAAAGAGCCAGGAGCCAGTGGGGAGCCTCTCTACCAGGACGTGATGACGGTACTGTCCGAAGGCTATATGAATGACCGGTTGAAGAAAATGCCTCGGGTCATTGGTGGCCGTTACGGCCTTTCCAGCAAGGAGTTCACACCCGCCATGGTTAAGGCGGTGTATGATGAGCTGGCTAATGAAAAGCCGAAGAATCATTTTACCGTTGGCATTAAGGACGATGTGATGGGCTCCAGCCTGGAGTATGACGCTTCTTTTGTTATCGAAGATCAGGACAGTGTCCGTGCGATGTTCTTCGGTCTGGGAGCCGATGGTACCGTCGGTGCCAATAAGAACTCCGTGAAGATCATCGGCAGTGACCCTCAGCTTAATGCCCAGGCTTACTTTGTTTACGACTCTAAAAAATCGGGTTCTCAAACCATCTCTCACTTGAGATTTGGTAAGCAGCCGATTGAAGCACCTTACCTGATTCAGTCTGCCAGCTTTGTTGCCTGTCATCAGTTCAACTTCCTGGAGAAAACCGATGTTCTTGGCAATATCGAGGATGGCGGTGTCTTCCTGCTGAACAGTCCCTTTGGACCCGATGAAGTGTGGGCCCACCTGCCACGACGTGTGCAGGAGCAGTTGATTCAGAAGAAGCTGAAGCTACACGTGATTGATGGTTCTGCTGTGGCTAAATCGGCAGGTATGGGCAACCGTACCAATACCATCATGCAGACCTGCTTCTTTGCCTTGTCCGGTGTTCTGCCCAGAGATGAGGCCATTGCCCGTATCAAGCAGGCGATTGAGAAGACCTACCGACGCAAGGGCGCTGATGTGGTTGAGCGGAACTTCCGGGCGGTGGATCAGACTCTGGAACACCTCTACTCCGTGAAAATCCCTGAGCAGCTTGAGCAAGCGAGCTCTTCAGGTGAAAAGATTGTCGAGAATCCGGTAGTTTCTGAAGAAGCGCCTGACTTCGTTAAAGAAGTCACAAGTCGCATGATAAGTGGACAGGGTGACCTGATCCCGGTCAGCCAGATTCCAGTAGATGGCACCTGGCCAAGCGGCACAACCCGTTGGGAAAAGCGTAATATTGCGCTGCAGATTCCTGTCTGGGATGAAGAAGTCTGTATCCAATGCGGTAACTGCAGCATGGTCTGCCCTCATGCGGCTATTCGTGCGAAATTCTACAATGAGGCCAGTCTGGCGGATGCACCGGAGGACTTTAAGTCAGCACCCATCAGTGCCCGTGGTTTCCCGGAAACCCGCTATACCCTGCAGTGCTATCCAGAGGACTGCACGGGTTGTGGTCTCTGTGTGGAAGCGTGCCCGGTTCGTAATCCCAAGAAGAGCGGTTACCGTGCCATCAATATGATGGACAAGGAACCAGTTCTGGAGCAGGAAAAACAGAACCTGTCGTTCTTTGAGCAGTTACCTATTAATGATCGCCGGCAGGTAGATTTCTCAACCGTACGGGGAATCCAGTACCTTGAGCCACTGTTCGAGTTCTCCGGTGCCTGCAGTGGTTGTGGCGAAACGCCATACCTGAAACTGCTGACCCAGTTGTTTGGTGACCGCTTGCTGGTGGCTAATGCTACCGGTTGCTCTTCCATTTATGGCGGTAACCTGCCAACTACCCCATGGTCAAAGAACGCCGAAGGTCGTGGGCCTGCCTGGGCGAACTCCCTGTTTGAAGATAATGCCGAGTTTGGCTTTGGTTTCCGGCTGTCCAGTGATCATCAGGCTGAACAGGCCATGCTTGAGTTGGAGCCATTCCGTGATCAACTGGGTTCTGATCTTGTAGACTCCATCATTCATGCGCCTCAGTTGAATGATACAGATGTACAAAAGCAGCGTGAGCGACTGCAGCAGGTTCGGGAAAAACTGGCGGATGTGGAAACACCTGCAGCACAAAGCCTCAAGGTGGTTCTGGATCGTTTGTTGAAGCGTGTCGTCTGGATCGTTGGTGGCGATGGCTGGGCTTACGACATTGGTTCCGGCGGCCTTGATCATGTGCTGGCCAGCGGCCGCAATGTGAATGTGCTGGTAATGGACACCGAAGTCTATTCCAATACGGGCGGTCAGGCGTCAAAATCCACCCCAATGGGTGCCGTTGCAAAATTTGCGGCTGCGGGTAAACGATCCGCCAAGAAAGATGTCGCGCTTCAGGCCATTGCCTATGGCAATGTTTATGTGGCCCGGATTGCCATGGGTGCCAGCCCACAGCAGACACTGCAGGCCATGCGTGAGGCAGAAGCCTGGCCAGGACCTTCACTGGTGATCGCCTATTCTCACTGTATTGCCCATGGCATTAACATGACCCATGGTATGGAGCAGCAGCGACTGGCGGTTCGTTCCGGGCATTGGCCATTGTTCCGATACAATCCTGGTCGCACAGATCACCACGAGAACCCATTTGAGCTGGATTCTCTCAGGCCCAATGTACCTTTAACGGATTATATTCGAGGTGAGGTTCGCTATCGGGCATTGAATATCGCCTGTCCGGATGAGGCGGGAGCGATTCTGGAAGAAGCCCAGAAGGTGATCAACCGGAAGTGGGGCGTCTATGAGGAAATGGCAACACACAATGCCATGGACTTTGTCCCCGAGAAGGCGTCGGCTGTTCATTAAGAGAATATTGACCACAAAAGCAAAGGGCTCCTGCCCATGTGGGAGAGCTGGGCAGGAAGAATGTTCTGCATTCCGATGCTTTTGTGGTGATTGAGGAGTAAAGATGATGGATTTGACCACCAAATATATGGGGTTAAGCCTTAAAAATCCGTTGATGGCGGCTGCCAGTCCACTGACGTCTACAGTGAAAAGCATTCAGCGTCTGGAAAAGGCAGGTATTGCTGCTGTGGTTCTGCCTTCCCTGTTTGAAGAGCAGATTCGCCGGGAACAGGAAGAAGAAGAGCGAATTGCCCTGTCCAGAAATAACCTGTTTCCGGAGGCTACCTCTTTTCTGCCTTCAGGCCTGACCCTGGAGCGTGGTTCCCAGGCATATCTGGATACCATCCATAAAGCCAAGGCAGCGGTTGATATTCCTGTGATTGCCAGCCTGAATGGTTGCTCAGAAGGTGGATGGGTGGATTATGCCCGGCAGATTGAGCAGGCGGGGGCAGACGGCATTGAGCTGCATATTTATTACAACCCGCCCTCACTGGATATTACCGGACGCCAGGTTGAGGAAGTTTATCTGGACGTCGCAAGACGTGTGAAAAATAGTGTCACCATCCCTGTTGCACTGAAAATTGACCCATTTTTCAGTGCCTTTGGCAACATGGCCAGGCAGTTTGATGAGATTGGTGTTGACGCACTGGTGATGTTTAACCGGATGCTGCAGCCTGACTTTAATCTCAACAACATGCTGGTGGAGCCCAACTGGCCCATCAGTAAAGCCGGTGAAATCGGTATACCGCTTCGCTGGATCAGTGTACTGCACGGCAAGATCAATGCCTCTCTGGCGGCAACATCCGGTGCTTATGATCATGAAGATATTATCAAATATCTGCTGGGTGGAGCGGATACTGTGATGCTGGCTTCAGCACTGATCCGTAATGGTGCGGACTATGTTTCTGTGCTGTTGAAAGGTCTGGAAGTGTGGTTGAAACAGCGGGATTTTGAAGACCTGAATGAAATGCGCGGGTTGATGAGTCAGCGTTCTGTTGCGAATCCGGAAGCATTTGAACGGGCTAACTACATCCGTACAGTCGATGGAGCCAGGAAATATTAACCTGTTCAGACAGGTTTTATGGAAGCAAAAGGGAACAGGCGGAGAAATAAGAACAGGCAATAAGGTGGGGGAGAAGGCTCCGGGGGAAGGGAGCTGCTCCCGGAAGTAAAAATAAGCAGGAACAGACCATTATGATGTTTTCCAATACCGTAAAGGCAGTCAGGGGGGCTTTACTGGATATCCAAAAGGTTGTGAGTGATCCTCGCGATCTGGAGGACAACCTTCGTTACATCAGTGACGGACTATTGATTATTGACCAGGGAAAAGTTGCCTGGCATGGCCGTTGGGAAGATGGCCGCGATATGCTGCCAGAGGGGCTGCGTATCTGCGACTACCGTGGCAAGCTGGTGGTTCCCGGTTTTGTGGATACACACATTCACTATCCTCAAATGGAGATCATAGGTGCCTATGGTGAACAGCTGCTGGAGTGGCTGAATACCTATGTATTCCCAACAGAACAGAAGTATGGCAACAAGCGCTACGCTACCGAAATGGCTGGGTTGTTTGTCAATGAACTGCTGAAAAACGGTACAACGACTGCCATGGTTTTCTGCAGTGTTCATCCTGAGTCAGTCGATGCTTTGTTTGAAGAATGTGACCGTCGTAATATGCGGATGATTGCCGGCAAGGTGATGATGGATCGTAATGCTCCGGAAGCTTTACTGGATACACCGGAAAGCAGTTATACCAATCGCATTTTCTAAATCCTTAAGCTGCCGCCAACTATGCTTAGGCATCATTACCATGCATTATCTAGAACAGATGTCTCGTCGACCACAGCTACCCGAAGGTTTTAATGATGTTGATTTTC
>NZ_LUKQ02000325.1 GCF_001647025.1 Endozoicomonas atrinae | reverse complement strand
TCGTGAGATGACGCTGACCGAAGCCGCGTTTGTGCTGAAAATCAACCGGCGCTACCTGGCCCGTAAACTCAAGGCATGGCAGACGGCCTGTGACCCGCAGCGAGCGTGACTATCTGCAGGTGGTGGCTCAACTGGGCTGCATTGCCTGCCGGATTAATGGTCTGGCGGGTGTCCCGGCGGAAGTGCATCATCAGCGACAGGGGACGGGCATGGGACGCAGGGCCAGCCACTTTGACACCATGCCGTTGTGCCCGGGGCATCACCGGTTTTACGACGATGCCATTCATGTGAACGCCAGCCGATTTGTCCATCGATATGGGCAGGAGGAAGAGCTGGTGCGACAGACCCGAAGTGATGTGGAATTATACCGGCAGAGTTTTGTCGGTTAGCGGATTAGGGAGTATGAACCATGCAACCACCCAAGGGAGCCAGTGGCTTTTGGATGGGCACCTATTACAAGCTGGATAAGCACAACCGGCTCTATTACTGGGACGGTGAATGGCGGAGCAGCAGTCTCAAGGCGGACGAGTTTGTGAAGCAGATGTCAGCCAAAAAGTGCCGTTTCAACTTTCAGAACGATTAGCGGGGATGAGAGTGAACGATCACAACGAATCGTCAGGAAGTGAGGCTATCCCCGGTAAGTGAGTCAACAGGAGGACGGATATGTATCGGGCACTGGAGCAGGCACTGCTGCGCATCTTCGGGACGCCGGAGTTGATGATGAGTTCCGTCAGCTGGCATCGGGATATCAATTCTGGCTATCGGAAAACGGTCTCAGGCAGTGAGGCCAGTAGCCGGGATGAACGACTGGGGCATGATGGTCTCTGGCAGAGTCGGTTGCAACAGGGAATGACCCCGGAGTCACACGATGTTCTGGTCATCCGTTACAGTGACGATTACCCGAAACGGCTCATGGCCTGGCGGCGGATGCAGTCCCGGTTTCGCAGTGAGGAACGCCTGCCAAAACCCATTCGCAGCAATCCGGTGTTGCTGAGGCTCTGGCTGATGGTGGAACTGCAGCATCCTCAATTGAGATCCCGAAAGGGGCGGTTTGATATCACCGGCAAAAGTGAGCGGACGGTGTATCGCTGGAAGCAAGCATGCAATCGGGTGTGCAGTGAATGGATTACGCAGGCCGAAGATGAGGCTCAGTCCTTGCTGGAACAGGCGGGCAGTATCCGTTACGAGTAGGCGAATTGGGAGGGTTCTCGTAGGGTTGATGTTCTCGAAAGTACCAGATATTGGTATATACTGGTATTAATACGGGCTAAGGAAGAAGGTCATGTCCAGAAACACCAGTATCACCCTGGGGGATCATTTCGACGGCTTTATCGCCAGTCAAATAGAAAGTGGACGGTACGGATCGGCCAGTGAAGTCGTCAGGGCTGCACTTCGGCTGTTGGAGAACCGGGAAAACAAACTGACTATCCTGCGCAACCTGATAATAGAAGGGGAGCAGAGTGGAGCTGCCGATTACGATTATCAATCCCTGATTGATGAGGTAGATAGCGAACTGCCGGAATGAATACCTTCGAATTAACCCGGAAAGCCGTGAGCGACTTGAAGGATATTGCCCGGTACATAATCAAGCGATGGGGAAGACTGCAGAGGAACCATTATCTGAAGCAGTTGGATGATACTTTCCATCGGTTGGCCGAGAGTCCAATGACCGGCAAACCTTGTGACAACATTCGTCCAGGCTATCGAAAATTTCCCCAGGGAAGTCACATTGTATTTTATCGCCAGATAGGCCTGACCCATATACAAGTGGTTCGTATCCTGCACAAAAGTATGGATGTTGAACAGCATCTGACCACTGACCTTGACTCAAAATGTCAGTAAACGTACGGTAAAACTCTAGGTTGGGAAAGGTCCCAAAAATTGATTCTCCACATGCGTAAATCCTTCAAAGAAACCCGGCTCTCATTGCCGGGTTTTCTATGTTTGGCACCTCCAAACTGAACCACTAAAAAAAGGGACATCATGTTTCACTTTTCCGCTTCGTCCAGGCGACATTTGTCGACTTGTGATGAGCGGCTTCAGCGTGTCTTCAATAAAGTGATCGAGCACTACGACTGCACGATTATCTGTGGTCATCGAAGTGAAGCTGCCCAGACGCTGGCGTTTGAAAGTGGCAAGTCGGAATTGCAATGGCCTGACAGTAACCACAACGAGCTACCCAGTAAGGCGGTGGATGTGATGGCTTATCCCATCAACTGGTTCGATTATCAACGAGCGGCACACTTTGCCGGTTTTGTTCTGGGTATTGCCCAGGGGATGGGCATCAAACTGCGCTGGGGTGGTGACTGGGATCGGGATGGTGAAATCAGGGATCACCGGTTTAAGGATTACCCACACTTCGAGCTGGTGGACGATGATTAAACTGAACCCGATGGCAGGGGTAGCCAAAGAGCTGATGGGTGGACTTGATGCTTTGTTCACATCCGATGAAGAGCGGGCCAAAGCTGAATCCTCGTTGAATCATCAGTTGCAGCAACCCCATATCCTGCAGGCAATGGCCAACATTGAAGAAGCCAAACATCCCTCGGTCTTTGTCTCTGGCTGGCGGCCTGCACTGGGTTGGCTCTGTGTATTGATTCTGGCCTGGACCTGGATTGTTCGTGATGTAGTGATCATCGGTTTGATGCTTGTGGATAAAGCCCAAGTGGTTCAGCAGTTACCCACAGCGGACACCAGCACGGTGATTACTTTACTGCTTTGTTTGCTGGGCTTGGGAGGTGCCCGGACCTTGGAAAAGCTGAAGGGCGTGGCAAGGAGATAGCCATGGCAGACGAAGAACGGTTCAACCGGATCGAGCAGAAGCTGGATGGCATTACCCAGATCCTGCAGACCCTGGCCAAACACGATGAGCGCATGGTGAACCTTGCGCTTCGGGAAAAGCGCAGTGAAGAACGGCTGGACACCATTGAGAAAGCCGTGCTGAAGAACTCCACCATCAGCAGCGTGATTCAGTGGATCGCGGCCACCACCACGGCAGGCATCATCGCCTTTGCCATCAAGCAGTTTTTTTGACCATGGCCAACCACAGCAAATACAAGCTGGAAATGTGCGACCAGGTGAAGGCACTGATGAGCACCGGTTTAAGCCGGAAAGCGACCGCTACGGAGATGGGGATCAGCTACAACACATTTCTGTCGTACATCGATAAGCATGAGGAATTTGCTGAAGCTGTGACCCAGGCAGATGTGCTGGCGGAGGTGTTCTGGGAAGAGAAGTACATGCAGGGAGCGCTGGGTATGAACAAGGATGTCTCCCCCGCCATGCTGATCATGTACATGAAAAACCGTTACCACTGGCGGGATCGCCATGAGCAGACCGTGGTAGCGGAAAAGATACCGACGCTGGACGAATGGCTGGAAGAAAAGGACGGGTAGCTCCCGGTAAAAAGCCTGCCAGGGAGCGGCTGCTCACCGAGTTTACGTTCTATGCTCGCAAATGCCTGAAGATCCGCACCAAAAGCGCCAGAGTGATTCGCTTTCAGCTGAACAAGGCTCAGCGGTACCTGGACAGCCGGATCGAAGACCAGAGAAGGCGCACCGGCAAAGTAAGAATTGTGGTGCTTAAGGGCAGACAACAGGGCTGCTCCACCTATACTGAAGGCCGCTTTTACTGGCTGGTGAGCAATCGCAAGGGGTTGCGGGCTTATATCCTGACCCATGAAGCGGATGCCACCGCCAATCTGTTTGATATGGTGCAGCGGTATCACGACAATCAGCCCCCGTTTACCCAGAGGGATCTGAAGAATAAGAGCTCCAAACTGTTGGAGTTCTATCACGACTCCGGGTATCGGGTAGGCACCGCTGGCAATAAAGGAGCCGGTCGTTCATCCACGGCACAGCTGTTTCATGGATCGGAAGTGGCGTTCTGGCCCAATGCGGATGAACACCTGGCGGGTGTATTACAGGCAGTACCCAATGAAAATAATACCGAAGTTATTCTGGAAAGCACTGCTAATGGCGTCGGTGGTGTGTTTTATGATTATGTTATGGACGCTGATGCTGGGCGCGGTGATTTTGAACTGGTGTTTATACCTTGGTTCTGGCAGGACGAGTACCGCAGCGAAGTCCCCGCCGACTTCACGGCCGACACCGACGAACGATACCTGAAGCAGCAGTATGACCTGGATGATCAACAGCTCCAGTGGCGTCGCCAGAAAATCTATGAGCTGAAATCCGAAGACAAATTTAAACAGGAATACCCCTGCAATATCCAGGAGGCGTTTCTGTTTTCCGGTCGCCCGGTGTTTGATCCCAAACACACCGAAGCGGCCAAAGTCGAGTGTTACTCCCCAACCCAGTCCATTGAACTGACCCCCAACGGCATCAACCGGCACAAGCCGGGTTTGCTGCAGATCTGGGAGCATCCCAAACCTGCTACCCAGTATGTGGTGGGATCGGATGTGGCGGAAGGGCTGGCACCGGCCAATGACCAGCACAAGCACGGTGATTACTCAACCATCGACGTGTGTGACCGTGACGGCTATCAGGTGGCGCACTGGCATGGGCATGTAGCTCCGGACGATCTGGGCAAGATGCTTAATCACCTGGGGCGTTACTACCACAATGCCCTGATCGGCGTGGAGAGGAATAACCACGGTCTCACCACCCTGACCAAACTGAAAGACCTGAAGTACCCCAATCTCTACATGGAAACCACCGTGGACCAGCGAAGCCAGAAGCGCACCAAACGCCTCGGCTGGCAGACCACCACGAAATCCAAACCGTTAATGATCGACCACCTGGCAGCACTGCTGCGGGATGGTGAGAGTGGTATCTGCAACAAGGACACTGTTACTGAGTGCCAGACCTACGTCATCGAAGACAACGGCGCCACTAATGCCCAGGAAGGCTGCTTCGATGATCGGGTGATCAGCTACGCCATCGCCCAGCAGATGGTGCTCAAACTTCCACGACGGAAGATCAATATCAACGAGCTGAGGTATCGCTCGCCAGGAAAGTCAGCCTACTGATGGAACGGACAAT
>NZ_LUKQ02000324.1 GCF_001647025.1 Endozoicomonas atrinae | reverse complement strand
AAGCCGATGCCATCCGTTCTGGCATGTTCGAATCCACACAAAACAACGCCCGTCGTGCCAACATCACCGCCCAGCTCGCCAACGAATACCAGCAAGCCTACGGTAAGGGCTACGACGAAGCGCAGCAGTACATCGGCAACCTGCAAGCCATGGAGCAGGGCAACCGCAACCAGCTTCTCGGCGAACAGCAACAGAAACTCCAGCAGCTCATGACCCAGCTTTCCCCCATGCAGCTTGCCAGCCAGCAGGGCGCTATCCAGTCCGCCGTCGGCCCCACCAACATGAGGATCGGCTCCGCCATCAACAACACCATCAACCCCTTCGATGCCGTCAACGTCTACTCCGGTATGCAAGCCGTCGGCTCCGGCGTCTATAACCAGTTGCCTGGTACCAGTGATATGGCGAGTACTATTACAGGTCATACGGGTGTGTTTAATCAAAATCTGGCTACCCCATCCTTCAACTTCCAGAACCTCAGCACCCCGAACCCGTCCACCTACATCAACAACGCCGCCAATCTCGCGCAGTCAACCGGCAGCTTTGCCAACAGCATGTACAACAACGCCATGGAGATGGGCAACAACGCCGCCACCGGCCTCGGTACCTCTCTAGCCAACCTTGGCGAAGTGGACTGGGGCGGTGTCGGCAGCAGCCTTTCAAATGGCTGGGACAAATTGCAAACCTCTTTCAACGGCTGGACGCTGTAAGGAGCAACTATGTACTTTCAATGGGGAACCGCCACCAACGCTTTCCACGACCAGAAAGAAGCCATCGCCGACCGTAAGGAGCGCCGCCTCAAGTCCCGCGTGGCCAACATGAAAGCCTTCAACGATCTGGTCTCGGCCAACCCCGACGCCGATCCCAACTACCTGGTCAATCAGTACGTACAGATGGGCCTCGACGGCGATCCCCGCGCCCACGTCGACAAGTTGCTCGCCCACGCCAAGGCCGAACGTCAATGGGAACTCCAGCAGCGTCAGTACGAACAGATGACACAGCAGCAGAAGTTTCAGACCATGGCCGACCAGTTTGTTGCCGGTGCCGCCCCGAAAGCCAAGTCCTACAACGAACTCGAACAGATGGTCGTGGGTCGCTTCGGTGAGTCCGAGTTCAGCAAAAACGCCCTGACCCCCGCCCGCAACAACTTCACCGACTGGCGCAAGGGACAGATGTCCAACTGGATCACATCAAAAGCCAGCGACCTCAAGAACATGGACTACAACCAGCGAGCCACCGTCGTCAAAAACACCTGGGGCGACGACGCCAGCGACGTCCTCAACGGCTACGAAGAGCAGCGCACCAACGAGTTTTACTCCGGCCTGATTCCCGACCTCAAACAGTTTGTCGGTGTCGACGACGATAAGCTCGAAGCCATGCTCAAAGGCCGTGCCCGTCTGGCAGGGTTCAATCCCGACTTGGTTCGCGCCGACGCCTTCCGCGACGCCATGGAACCGTTTCAGCATCAGGTCATCACCGGCCTGCAACGGGAGTACGACGGCAAGGTGGAAAAAAACACCCTCGCCGCCCTCACCGCCGTCGACAAGGAACTTCAGGAGCAGGCCAAAAACCTCAAGCCCGTCATCGGCGAACTCAACGCCCCTGACAATCTCAAGAGCGCCGCCCTGGTCATCGCCACGACTTACAAACTGCGAAGCCCGCAGTCCATCACCGACGTCCTCCGCTACATGGAAACCAAGAAAAACCGTTACGAATCCATGTACTCACAGGACATCGCTGCCGACGTCATCAACAACATTAAACAGGGCAACGTCAAAGGCATCAGCAAGAACCTGATTCAAACACCATCCGAAGCGGCCCAGGAAAAAGCCCGCGCCCAGATTCAGGGCTACCGGCCAACAGACTCGTTCGCCAAACACACCGCCCCCGTCGTCGAACAGCAGATTCAACAGGTCAGCCTCGACAACTTCTACGACTTCGCGCACCAGAAACTCAGCCATCTGGCCCCACAGGAACAGTCGCAATATTTAGAAGTCATGAAAGCCCGCTACGCCCGCGAGATCGACAACGAGATCACCCGCCTCACCGGTCTCAGTAACGACAGTTTCAGCAACGGCCTTCGCAGCGACGAGGACAACGCCGCCCTGAACAGCCTGGTCGAGCAGCTTAACCAGATCAAAACCGACCTCAAGGCCATCGCCCTCGACGACACCAAACTCAACCTCGATGATCCGGTGGTCGACACCCAGTCACAACCACAGTCACAGCCCAGCAAACAACCGATGGCCTCGCCGTCTATGTCCATCACCCAGGCTCTCGGCCTTGACAAGCTATACGACGGTATGAAGTCCATCGGCAGCGCATGGGACAGAAAAGTGGCACGGGACTTTATGGAGAGAAACGGGCGCAGTCCCGACTCCATCACCGACGACGAAGCGGATATGGTCTACGCCTTCTATAAGCAGCATCAGACATGGCCAGAACCCAGAGTCCTCGACCAGATAGCATCAGCCTTCAAACAGGAAATCGCCGGACGTTAATCCAAGCTGGTGTTGTACCAGCTTAACGTCCCACCTCACACCAGCCATTATTATTTTCAGCAACTCTTTTGCAGTCAGGGAAATTTCCATAACAACCGATAGGATTACCAGCACTGTTAAACGCACAATACTGAGTAGCACTGACACTCACCGGCATCATCATCCCCATCGCCAGCACGATCCCCGCAATCCATCCTTTCATCGCCATCTCCTTTCCCTACTGCTCTTTCCCCTTACTATAGCCGCCCCGCTCAAGGACGACCGACCGTTCGTCCAACCCTACCATCATTTCAAACCATAGCGGAAACTGGAGAACCGCCTTGAAATCCTTCGACGATATGTTCGCCGACCTTGACCTGTCCGGCCCATCCCAAGATTACACCCAAGACTTCAACGCCAGCACCATCTTTCAAGACACCCGCTTCCTGAACGACGTCCGCAAATTCTTCGAAGCCAAGGGCGAGACCTTCGACAACGATCAGGACATGATCGCCCGATTCTATAACGACCGCACCTGGGGCAACCTGAACACCCTCGGCATGGCTGAAGACCTGAACGACGCCTACAACGGCGCACCGGAGCAGCGGGAACGGCTCAAGCGCCTCCAGTTCGTCTACGACAACATGCCCTCCTTCTATGAAGACGGCGGCGCAGTGGATCAGGTGGGCGCGTGGGAGACCACCAAGAGCATCGGCGGTGCGCTTCTGGCCGATCCCCTCAACCTCCTTGGCGGTGCCGGAGCCTGGGGCAAGGCCGCCAAAGCCGGTGCCCAGGGAGCCAGTAAAGGCCGCGCAATATGGGAAGGCGTCAAGGCCGGTGCCAAGACTGAAGCCCTGATCGGCGCACCGGTCGAAGCCGCTTTCGACGCGGGTCTCCAGAACCGTGACATCGAACTGGGCCTGCAAGACGAGTTCAGCAAAACCCAGATGGCCCTCTCTGGCGCAGCCGGTGGCCTCTTCTCCGGTGCCATGGGTGCCCTCTCTGGCCTGGCGGTCTCCATCTTCAGCCGCAAGAACGTCAAGCTCGGGCAGGAGGTCTATCAAAAAATGCTCGACGACGGGATCACCCCCGACTACATCGAGCGCATGAGCGACACCCAGCTTGATCAGGTACTCGACAACTACCGCACCGACAGCAGCGCCGCGATCGGCGACGTCAAATCCAGTATGGAAGCGGAGCAGCTTCAGGAAGCCCAACGGGCAGAACAGGCCGCACAGGCACCGGAGCAACCTGAAGCCTTCCAGCCCGACCCTGACCTGCAACAAGTCCTCGACAAACTCATCGACATCCGTGACTCCCTCGAGCCAGGGCAGGACGGTTACAGCGAAGTCATCACCAATATTGCCAACGTCCGTCGTGTGATCCGCGAGACCAACACCCTCGACGTCCGCAACAAGGCCGTCGAAGATCAGTACAAGTCCGATCCCTACAACTCACGGGCCAACCGCAACGAATACGAATACGCCAAACAGGAAGATTTTGTCGCAAGGCTCAAGCGTCTTACCGCCAGTGAAGATTTCGACGGTCTCGACTCCCTGCTGAAAAAAGAAGAGGCCCAGCGCACCGAGGCCGAAACGCAGGCAGCCGCCCAGTCAGAGGCAGGTGTTGCCATCACAACACCTGATTCTTCAATCACACCTACCCCTGACCAGGCGGCTGGCCAAACTGTAGCACAAAAACCGGCGGCATCCACCGGAACAACGCCCGAACCCAAACCGGAAGCCGGTGCAAATCGCACAGAAACCCCCGATTCTGTGCAAAACGCAAAATCAGTACCCGATTCGGTGCAAAACGCACAGCCAGTACACGAAGCAACCGTCGACCCGAAAGTCCAGAAAGCCATCACCACCCTGCAAACCCAGTGGGAAGAGTTGATGGACGAGCCACTGGACACCACCGGTCTCGACCTGAACGACAAAGACTCGGTAATTAACTTCGTCGAGTCCGCCAAAACCAATCTCCAGCAGGCCAAGGCCCAGCAGAAACAGATCAAGGCCGACCCGAAAACCCGACCGGTCATCGGCCCCAAAGCCCGCGTCTACCTGAAAACCAAACTGGGCATGACCGACGAGGCCATTGACCAGCACAAGCGCCCGAAAGTCCTGCTCACCAAACTCGCCGAACATCGCGGTCTCACCCTGCCCAAAGCCGCCAGGGACATGTCCCGCGATCAGCTCTCCCGAGTGGCGGAACTCTCCCCCAAACAGATGAAAGCGTGGCAGCAGGACGTCAACACCTGGGCCGAGGCCGTCACCGAACACGCCCCCTCTGGCCAGGCAGAACTGCGCCAGCAAATCTGGCGAGCCATCTACGACGCCAACCACCGTGGCGACGATACCGACACCTTTGTCGACATCAGTTACATGGCCGGTTTCCGCAACCAGCCCAAGGTCAAACAGTCTGGCCGTGGAGCCATCGACGAGAACGCCCTCAAGGCAAGAGCCAAAGACGCCGAAGCCAAACGGGAAGCCCAAGCCTACGCCGACGAACAGGCCGAAGCCTGGAAAGGGCAACGCGCCCGCAACATCGGCGGCGGTCTCTTCGTCGAACCCAGGTACTCAAAAAACCTGC
>NZ_LUKQ02000323.1 GCF_001647025.1 Endozoicomonas atrinae | reverse complement strand
CTCGCATCAGGTGTGGAATCAGGGTGTTAATCAGCCATTTGTCATCATCACTGAAGCGGTTCTCTTCATTCCCGCGGCTGATTCTCAAGCTGCACTTGGCGCCATCAGGTGTGTGGATATCAGCGCCCATATGTGGGCAGTAGGCATCCAGTATATGAACATTGCCATCTTCTCCCTGAAAGGCGACCAGCTTGGTACCAAATGCTTCAATCGTATGGGCTTTGCCATCCTTGTAGTTTTCCAGCTTTCCAAGGCAGTGCCAGCCACGGGCGTAACGGTCAGGTACCGGGTTCGTCTCAATCAGGTGCAACTTGCTCATATTATTGTTCTCCTGGCTGCAATCTATGATATTCTGCCATGTGCAAAGCGATCCTCCCGATCTGTATATTAAAACACACCATGATTCGGGTAGAGGCTTGCATAATCCTTAAATGATGATTTCCAGTGAGTAGTCACTGGTCATCATCGTCTAAGTGGACGATTGCCTTAGGTGTTGTTGATCTGAATCAATTTTTTGGTTTTTATATGCCATGAGGGCTGACTTTTCTAAAAGTTAGTTGGAGTTCATGTACTATGTCGTGTGCCAGCCTCTCTGCAATTCTGGATTGCTATGAGGCTTAGAAGCATTTTTAGTTTTTTTGGGGCTTCAGCTTCCAGATGGCGTTACAACCAACCAATTGGCCATACAAGCATTTAGGCAAGGTAGGCGGCACAGATGATGGATGGCCATTCTATATTTAAGTCCTTGACTGAAGCATGATTTTGTGTGTGATCAAGCTGTGGGCAACTGGTCACATGGCTAATAGAAAAGAAACCCTGGCCTCCTGACTATGAAGCATAATTAACAGATAAGCCTAAGACCTCTCTAACGTGAAATAAGCCCTGTTGTACACGGATGATCTGAGCTGCCTCATTAATATTTCCTTGTCTGATCTGGTCATTCACAAGGTCACGGAAGGTCTGGTCTATTTTTCCATTCTCAACAGGTTTGGTTAAATATTTCAATGAAGTTTCTAGTTCAGTGTATTTTACCTGATCAGGAATATGGAATTTATTAAACCACGGTGTCAATGCATTTATGCAGTCATCAATATGTTGTATCTCATGCTCTTTTACCAGCTTGTAGCGAATATCTCCCTGAAGACGTTGATACAATATTTGAAGGATTAACTCGATTTTTCTAAGGTTTTCTTCAAGAAGATGGTCTTCGTGTAGGTTGGTGGTATTGGTGTGTGGGAGGTAGACAAGTAATGACTCTTCGAAAACTCTATGGACGTATAGATAGTTTGATGGCTCAGAGGGCGTAAATGGGATTTCCGAAAAGGGAGCGGTACAGGGGGGATGTTGAGCGGGCAGATGATGGGCTGTCAGTAGCTCTGCCTGAACATTATATCTCATATCATGATGAATAATCTTGGCAGTGGGGTAGCTTGTTGCTTCAGGTGCACTGGTTATCGGGTAGATGGGCTGAACTGAACCTGGGGTTTCATGAAATGTATTAACCCGGTTATCTCTAACAAAGATATGTGCAGCTTTTTTCTCTGGGTATCGTGGGAGCTGAGGCATAGCTGGAGCAATATTGCTAGCTTGAACGTTTTGTTTATGGCTGTTTGTCTCCAGTTGAGGTATCCGGGGTGGTACTGTGAGTAGATCCATCGGAGTATGATATCTTCTATCCTGTGGAACAACTTGGGGAATATGGCAGCTCGTTGTTGCAGGAGCAGCCGTTGCTGGGTAGCTGGAAGGAACTGGGTTTAGAGTGTCATAAAGTGCATGAACCTGAGCAGTCTCAACAGTGATCAGCGCCAGCTTTTTCTCTGTGGGACGGTTGGGCTGAGTGAAAACCGGAGTAATGTTGTTTGTTTGAAGCATAGGCTGATTATTGGTTTTCTGGCTAGGGAGGAAGGCCTCGGGAACTTGCTGGGTTTGATGGGAAACTGATGAAACAGATTTGTGGCCTGTGTTTTGAGTTGTCAATATTTTTGTATTTCCTCCATCATCGACAGAGCTGGACTGAATAAAGTTGATAGATCTATTACCGGATAAAGTATCAGCGACGCTAATAGGCATGCCTAAGCCCATCAGCTTTTTGAAAGAGCTTGGGTTTATCTGGGCCATGTCTTGTAAACCTTTTCTCGTCACTCCCATTGCGTGGGCTTTCTGATCAACTGCTTTCATCGCTTCAACCATGCAACCAAACTCTTCTTTTAAGCTGTCGGTGACTAACAACAAGTTAAGCTCTTTTTGGGTCTGGGTTTCTGGGTTATCAACCAGGCAAACTTCAGACAATTTTTTAGGTAAGCGAGTCAAACATTTTGAAGCCGAAGTGCGAGATACTTCTGAGGCTTGGGTGGTTGCTTGAGAATCTTGTTCTTGTAAACTGTGCTCGACTTGTATTCTGGCTTTTTGTGTTTCAGGTTCAGGGATTGGCTGAGGTGAAGAAGAGGAGGGGGGGGCGGTGCTGCCAGTACTTGTTGATGGTATCGGGTTCTATATGCTGAGATACTTGTCTTAACCTCTTCATTTCGCTTCATTGCAGCAGGAATGTCTTTGGGCTCAGTGTCAAGAAGAGCAAGAACCCAGCCTGATAAAGCTTGCAGCCTGTCATGACTGATTTGAACAAGATGTGGCGTTTTAACTGCGGAGTTGAAGATGTCGATCGCCAGCTTTTTAAAATCAACTCTAGTAAAACCTAAGTCTATATCGGGTGAAATGCCCTTTAATAGCAGGAGATTACTTATGTCTTGATCACTAATACACTCTGAGCGAAATATTTTTTTCCTCAGGTTGCAAATATATTGCCCCCATGCCTGGCATGCGATCAGTTGCCAGCTCTTTCTTTGTTTATCATCTTTCAGTAAGTATAAAAGTTTCTGGTTCTCTATACAGTTTTTCCTGTGGCAATCCATTTTTGATATGACTTTATTGTATTCGGTAAGTGTTCTTGGTTTTCTCATGCTTCCATCTTTGTATATATGATGGAAGAAGTGTAAATACAGCTTATGTTTTAATGCTGCAAGCATTTTTGAAAGACGAATACCGTCATTCATTTTTCTAACAGTCTGTTCATTTAATGCCCATACTCTTATTTCCTGGGCAGCTATAAGGAAATCGTTATCAACAGCTGGCTCAGAGCTTAATCTCCTGGATATTCTGATTAATGCCTGAAAAGCATCGTAGCTGGTCATGCCTTCTAATGAATCTTCAAGAACGATTTCTCCATGTTGAAATTTGCGCCACAAGGAAATGCATTGATCTGTCATAGTTGTATTATTTATTAACTCCTGAATCATTCGCTCTATTTTTAATTTTCTATCAGGGGGGGTTATTATCGTTATGTGGGATGACAGTACGCGTACAACAACAGCGGACAATAAACTTTGTGTGTCTTTATTTAGGAAATAATTAATTGGAATGAATCTGCGGAATGTTTTTCTGAAAGAATACAAGGCTGCTAGCAATGACAGGTCATTTTCTCTGTTTTTTTCTTGGGTGAATGTTTCAAGTACCTTGTCCAGTTCATATTTTAGTATTTGACATAAAAGCCTTTCCTGCATATGGAATTTTCCCCGATGTGCTGACAGAAAATCGGCGGCTTTTTCAAGATATCCAGATGCAATTATTGAGTCAATTTCTTGGGTATTAAGATGTATTTTCTCAGGTACAGATGCTCTGTCTTGTAGTGCTACACTTGCTTGGGATTGTTCTTTTTCAATGGATGCTACGTTGGCAAGGTATTGTTTTCTTTTATCAGGTCTTAAAAAGTCAAATCGTCTGGCTGGTCCACCCTCTCCAAGAGTCCACTGGAGGCGGGTGATTGCCCAATGGTTATCACATCTGTTTGATAATTTTGCAGCGTAACTTAAATAATCCAATTCAGACTGGATCATTGTAGTGAGTGTGTTGCGAATTTCAGCTCTAACCTCATCACTTGGGGCTTTTCTGTGAAAAGGGTGGAAATGAAATATATTGATTGCCTGGTGTAATACCTCAAAATACTCTTTAGCAAGGCCAGGTTTTGCCTGCTTTCTGATTTCTACGATGCAAGGATGGAGTGTTAACTTATATATGGATTCAAATTTAAGTCTGAGGAGGTTGAAATTATCGTTTTCATCAGGCCTCAACATTTCCTGAAGATAGTTAATGCAGGAAGTCACTCTAATACATGCTTCAATTGGCTCAGTGACACCTTTTAATACATTCTGAAGATACTTTAAGTATGTGTTGACTTTTTGAGAGAAATGACATTTGGGTTTTAGCTTGAGCTCTTCAAGTAAAGGTGGGTGCCAGTCGCCTCGTTGTATTGCCTCATTTATTCGAATATGACTTTCAAGTCTGCCATGTTCATTTCTCACTTTAACTTGAGCTGACTGTCCCGTCGATTCGAGGCTTCTAAAAACTGGTGTTGCTGTAAGCTTCTCCACGTAACTGATAGGTTTTGATGAAGTTTTGGGTGCTTCTTCTATACTCTGATCTCGTTTAAATGCAAGAGAAGGCCATGAAGTTTGCTGCTTATCGCAAGGAACAGAACGGCTTTGCTGATTAGCCATACTGAGTGCATTTTGGGGCTCTACCCTTGAAATATCTCTATGTCGAGTAACTTGATTTGGCGTTTGATGGAAACTGTTGTCATGGGTGGGGTTAATATAGACTGTCCTTTTTTTAGTATCATTGACGCCGATTCTTCTTAATCCAGTCTCCGAAGTATTAGACATAGGGAAGCGTAGTTTTGAGAGGTCTTCTTTTGATGGTTGGCCAATCACTTGGGGAGAATTGACGACGTTATGTAAACTGTCCATTGCAAGGTCTCTTATTGGAATTAGAGCCTTGCAGTTTAGACTTAATATGATAATGCAATAATATTTTGTTACTTTAATTGCCCCTAAAATTGCTGACTGTTAGATTCACAAATCTAAATTATTTTGACTTAATTGCCATTAGTTGCCCCGCTCTTATCCCAAAGGGGCAACACTTTTCAGAATCAACCTGACTAGCATGGTTTGCCGGGTAACCCCGGTTTTGGAAAAGATTGAACGCAGGTGGGCACGGGCGGTATTTCGACTGATAAACAGAGTTTCGGATG
>NZ_LUKQ02000322.1 GCF_001647025.1 Endozoicomonas atrinae | reverse complement strand
GGTACATTCTGACTAAAAAAGGCTGGGAGTATGGAACGATGTATGAGCCTCAGACAAAAAGATTCAGAACTACTGCTGACAGCAAAGACGCAATACTGAGAAGCAGCGCTCAACCGGTTTTTGACTATACCATCATCGACCTTTTTGTATAAGGATATCACCATGAACCCGTTTACCTACAACACCCTCCTCCAGAAAGAAACCGCTGATTATTGGAAGCACCCGACCAAAAAACGAGCGCCAAAATCCATGCGGAAAAAGAAACGAAAAGCGCAGAAAATAGCCCGCCGATTGAACCGGCGATAAGGCAAAAAACGGTCGGCCGTTAGGAAACGCATAAGGTAGGAAACGCCAAGGGGGCAAAAATGGACAAAAAAACCATCAAAGCCAAAGAGTTACAGAGAAAAGCACTGGAACTCCGTACACTAGGCCTGTCCTACCAGCAAATCGGCGACCAATTGAGCGTTTCAAAGAGCGCCGCTTTCAAGGCCTGCAGCAAAGCATTAAGCGAAGTAGAAGAAGAAACCCGGCAGCTTGCCAAGCTGAACAAGACCCTGGATTTACAGCGGCTGGATTGGATTATCCGGGAAGCCATGAAGCAGGCACTGAAAGGGGATTTGCAGGCAATGGACAGGATTATGAAAGCCATCGACCAGCGAGCGAAAATATACGGCTTTGAAGCTCCAAAGAAGATCGCCCACACGACACCTGACGGTGAAGAACTGGCGAGCCAGGGCATCGTGGTGGTGCCCTCACCCATGGATTTAGAACAGTGGCTGACCCAATACCAGCCGAAGGACGAGGCATGATTACCGTCAAAGGGACGAAATACGAGCTGGATTGTCATGGCATTACCCCACGGCAGGCAGAGTTTATTATTTTGCTGGCCGAAGGCTACAGCCAGCGGCAACTGGCCGCCGAGGTAGGCATAACCCATCAGGCCATTACCGCCCGGTTAGCTGGCGCAAAAGAAAAGTTAAACGCAAAGACACCCACAGAGATGGTGGCGATATGCTTTGCCGAAGGATGGATGCGGAAGAAGGGAGAGAGCAAGGATGCCTAAGCCTAATAAAATGGTTTGCAGCGTGGCGATATCAGTACACAAAGACAACAACAAAGATCAGGCATTGAGACTTTATCCCAATGGGGACGAGAACGCCGAGCCCATCGATATCCATTTATTGTTTCCAGAGCATGCCATGATGAGCGAACCAGTCATGGAAGGCATGATGGAAAGCCTGGCACACCAGATGGCCGAGGGGTACCGGCAACACCTGAAGCAAGAGAAGGACAAACGAATCGCCAAAAACATAGTGACGACTTTCTTAAACCGAGCCAAGCAGAACTGAGGCCAGCGTGGCGATCACCTGGTCACCGCAACCCGGCCCACAGACCGCCCTGCTCACCTGCCCTATTGAAGACATTCTCTATGGCGGTGCTCGGGGCGGAGGCAAGACCGACGGATTTTTGGGCAAATGGCTGATGCGGTCAGAGGTTTATGGTGGCAAGTGTAAGGGATTATTCGTCCGCCGCAGTATGCCAGAGCTTGATGAGGTCATAGGACGAAGCCAAGAGATATTTACTCCATTAGGAGCCCTCTGGAAAGCGCAGAAAAGTACATGGGTCATGCCCAACGGCGCTATTTTGAGGCTCCGCAGCTTGGAGCGTGACGCTGATGCGGGGAAGTACCAGGGACACAGCTATACCGATGTTTACATAGACGAAGGCGGCAACTTTCCCAACCCCGACCCCATCGACAAACTGAACGCCACATTACGAAATCCCCACGGTATCCCCTCCAGCTTTAACGTGAGCGCCAACCCGGGCGGCCCGGGTCACGAATGGATAAAAAAGCGATACATTGATCCAGCGCCATTAGGCATGCAGCCCCTCTCTTTAAACGAGAGTGATGACAGCAGTACCACGAGGCGCATCTATATCCCGAGCCGACTACAGGACAACCGTCTCCTGATAGATGGCGACCCCGGCTATATGGATCGCCTGAAAAAGTCAGGCCCACCGTGGCTGGTACAGGCATGGCTCATGGGCGATTGGAACGCCACACCGGAAGGCGGCCTCATTAAAGCGCAGTGGTTCAAACGCTACAACGTACTGCCCTCGGAATTTTTAAGAGTTATTCAGAGTTGGGATACCGCCTATAAACCAGAACAGGTGAACGACCCGAGCGTCTGCACCACCTGGGGCGAAACCCGACACGGTTGGTATTTGCTGGACGTATTCAGAGAGCGCATGGAGTACCCGGCACTGAAACGGGCAGCAGCCAGCCTATACGAGGCATGGCGACCCCAAGGGGTATTGATAGAGGACAAGGGCAGCGGCCAGAGTTTGATTCAGGAGCTGCGCCAGGGCGTCGGGGTAGGACAGACAAAGGTCAGAATTCCTGTTATCCCCATCGACACCAAAGGCATTAACAAAGTCGACCGATTGATCGCCGTATCCAGCCTGTTTGAAGCAGGCATGGTCTATTTGCCCGAGGTATCGCCGTGGTCATTGGATTACGAAATAGAGATGACCATTTTTCCCCTTGCTCCCCACGACGACCAGGTGGACAGCACCAGCCAGTTTTTAAAGTGGGCACATGAAAACAGCGCCAGCTTTGACCATGCCGCCAGCGGCAGGAAGCGAGTGGGCATGGCGGCAATGGACGACGGTCAAAGCATACAGAGCAACAAGGGCTATGGCAGTGTCCGAGGGAGTAATGATTTCAGGGGGTATTAACGCAGTGAAATACTTTCAAGAAGATCTTCGTAATTTACATCATCCACATCGAATATTTTAAAATCATATAAAGCAGAAGTAACCTTGATAGTACGAACTGATTTAATTTCGAAACCTTTTTTCCAATTGAGTACTTTTACTGAGTTTGAGGTGCAAAATTCAAATATATCTTCGATGCTTTCACCCTTGAATATAAAGTGGTCAGTTTTTTGTTTTCCTTCCTTGGCAATTTCAACAAGAAACGTCATTTTCTCAGTCATTGAGTTAACTCCTAAAAAATATATGGAATTTTTAGAGGTGATAATCTTAAACGAAGTCAATATAAAATTGCTGTACTGAAAAGTCTTTAGGGAAGAACCACAATGGCAGGCAAGCCCACCCTCGGCGAGATCGCCCAAGCCGACCACGGCATTCTGATGAGCAAAGCCTATACCCATATGCTGATGGAAAACCCCGACAGCGTCCTCCAGCAACGAGGCCGGGATATGCGCCTCTATGACGAGTTGCTTCGGGACGACCAGGTGAAACCCTGCTTTCAGCAACGCAGACTGGCCGTGACCCAATCGGAGTGGGACGTGGAGCCGGCCAGCGAGAGCAGCGAAGACAAAGCCGCAGCGGAATTTATTAAAGAGCAGATAAATAGCCGCAACTTTGATGACATTACCGACAAGATGCTATTCGGCGTGTTTTACGGTTATTCAGTAGCCGAGTGTTTGTGGGCATACGACGGCAACAGAATTGTTATAGACGATATTAAGGTCAGAGATCGCAGCCGTTTTAAGTTTGATCTGGAAGGCAATCTGAGACTGATTAATATTCAGCATCCAAACGGCATGAAGCTACCAGAGAAAAAGTTCTGGGTATTCAGCGCTGGTGCCGACCACAGCGACAACCCCTATGGCATGGGGCTGGCACATTACCTTTATTGGCCGACCTTTTTTAAACGCAACGGCATCAAGTTCTGGCTGATCTTTTTGGAAAAGTTCGGCATGCCTACTGCAGCGGCCAAACTTCCCCCCGGACAGGCACAAGACCCCATCGAACGAGAGAAAGCTCTGCAGGCACTGGATGCCATACAAAGCGACAGCGGCGTTGTTATTCCCGACAACGTGATTATTGAGCTCATCGAAGCCGCCAGATCAGGCACCGCTGATTATGATGCCCTTTGTCAGCGTATGGACAAGGCGATCAGCAAAGTGATCCTGAGCCAGACCATGACCACTGATGATGGCAGCAGTCGAAGCCAGGCGGAGGTTCATCAAGAGGTTCAGGAAGCCGTTATCAAGAGCGATGCTGATCTGATTTGTGAGAGCTTCAACCAGCAGGTGGTGGCGTGGCTCACTGAATGGAATTTCCCAAACGCTAACCCACCCAGAGTATGGCGAAAGACCGAGCCAGAAGAAGACCTGATGGCCAGGGCAGAACGAGACAACAAGATCAGTACTCTCGGCTATGAACCCACGGAAGACTATATCCGGGAAACCTATGGCGAGGGTTGGAAGAAGAAAGAATCCAGTCCGTTGCCACCCATGGGAGCAGGAGCGCCAGAGCTGCCGCCGGAGTTTTCTGAGATAACCAGCCTGACCCAGAAGCGAGCCAGCCACCGGGCAGATATGCAGTCACTGGTGGATGCTGCTGAGTATTTAGGCACCAAGTACCAGGCGATGTATGGCAAGCGGGTGGAACAGTTGCTGAACTATTTGGAGGAAACCGATGATGTGGCTACCTTTCGGCAGAAGCTGGTAGAGATGATGAAGGAACCGCCTGCTGATGAGGCGGTGGAGACGGTGAGGAATGCTTCGTTTTTTGGGCGGTTGATGGGGTTGGTGTCGGGTGGTGCAAAATGAATGAACCCAGTGTTGAACTCATGGCTCCCTTGATTAACGTTTCTGGAAAATATCGTTGCTGAAGATCCGCTGAAAATATGTGGATCTCGGTATATAAAAATTTCCAATAATAAGGATGAAAAATATTTAATTCCGATACTATTAATGGATAGATTTTAATCTAAGCTTAACGGTTTAAAGCTTAATATTGATGTCATCATCAACGTATGGACACTTTAATCATATTTACTCAAAGAATGCACTTGTATGCATTATAACATCATTGAGACCTGTCGTTATGATTCAGCAACCTATTCAGCAACCTATTCAGCAAGCATTTTGTGATAGTGCTTCCCAATGTTCAGGGAATGGAGTAGACCATTCCTGGCTCGGTCATGGAATTGCTGTTTCTAAAGCGTTTGTGGGATCATTGATTCCAATGAAAGACCCTCACTTCAGTATTAATCCCTGTAAAGCACTGCAGGATATTGGGCGACTGGCAGCAGTATCTGTCCTGCCTGCGAGTA
>NZ_LUKQ02000321.1 GCF_001647025.1 Endozoicomonas atrinae | reverse complement strand
GAACACTTCCTGCCGTTTTAACGCATCCAGCGAATGCATCGCTTCCGAAAAATCCACTACAGGCCGCGTCTTGCCACAGTGCGGACATTGCTCGGTGCTCCTGCCATTAAAACTGACTGGCACTCTCAGTCTTGTCATATCTGCCTCCCTGCAGGACCGCTATGGTTTTATCCAGAAACTTCGTTCAGAAAGTCGATGACTTCGGGAGGAACCCCCTGACCATCCTCAACAGACTCTGAGAGTTGCTTCATAAGTTCAAAATCGTCAAATACAAAAAGAAATTCAAGGTCATCACTGTCGAGCGTATTGAAGTCTTGAACACTGTCATTGGAGAAAGCCACCAATAACTCAGCCTCCCCGTCCTCTGACTCTAAAAAGTGAAAAACCAGTCCAACCTCACCCGTCTCAAGATTGTGGGTAGAGTCTCCTGTATAACGAATCACCGAACCCACTTCGAAATCCGACATGTCGCCATCCTTATTATTCTTTAGAGCTGTGCTTTGGCTGCTGAAACAGAGGGGAAAATCGCCCCGTTCGATAGTCTGCCATTAATTGCCTGGTATTGACAAACACCTGAAATGCCTGTCTGCCAGAGCTTACATATAGAACGGATGACCCAGCAGCTCATCCAGTGAGTAAGTGAAGTCCAAAAAACTGGCCGAGGTCATCACTCCTACCATCATTCAGGTTGATGATGCTGTACTCATGACTTGCTAAAAACACCGGAAAACACATCATAAGTCAGCTCGTACAAATCAGAGTATCGAGCCCGGCGCTTTTCTGCCTCATCACAGGCTTCATCATCAACTTCAGCAGCCATCACCGATTTCACTGGTTTGAGGCCATAATGGGCTTTCTTCTCAAGGAAATCCGACAGCCCCGTCACCAGCTCTGGAAAATAGCGTTTTACGTAATCCACAAAAAGCCGCATGGCACTCTCATTATCCATCATCTTTGAGTAACAGTCGTAAAAGCCAACATTGTGTCTGATGGTATTCAAAATCATCCGGCGTCTTTTTGGCCAGTTTGCCTGAGCGTACTCTTCAGGCTGCATCGCTTCAGTGATCCGCTTCCAGGTCGACAGGGGGAACGGAGTCGGAAACAAGCATTGGCCTTCATCAATAATCGTAACTGGCTGCCCATCCATAATGACGTAAACATCCAGCAACGGGGCTTCATCAGCAAAAAAACACCCCATTCCCTGAGTGGCTTCAAGAATTCTTGATCGCAGTGATGCGGATACGCCAGCCTTTTTCATCCGTCGGCAGGCTTCTTCAAACGTCAGGATACACTCATGATCCTTGCGAATATAACCATGACAGGAGACCTGGTAGCCCACCAGTGCCGGGAATACATTCATCAGAGATTTTGCCACTTTGAGTCTGACCGGGAATATCCTGCTCCAGTCCACATCAACAGCGTAGCCATGAAGATAGTTCTTGATGATTGCGTTCATATGAAATCCTTTTCACAGCAAACATTCTGAAACTCTATAATTCAGCGAAATTTCTGCCGAGTAAAGCACTAAAACAGTAGCCGATATCTTCAAACCATCCAGACAGCAAGCCGCTATCTGGCAAGTTACATTCAACAACCACTGGTAACACTGGGCAAGCAGCGCTGAGTCAGGAACTTCTGACCAACCTCACCTGCAAGTAAGTCAACCAACGGTTCGACTTTTGAGTTCAGACTGCCAGGCTCATAGGATTGTGGCTGGCCTAACAGCACTCTTATCTTTATTCATAATAAGCCACTATTTTTATGGTGACGTGTCAAATTTGTCTGCAAAATTCACTGCATGCAAACCATTAACTATTTCTGTACGAAGCACCTTTTGAACCTTCACCTCGCACTAAACTTGCAGGTTAAGGCGTCCAACATTACCCATGGAACATGAGTTTGATGGCTATAACAAGGGAGCATGGCAAGAAAGAGTTGAATGGATGGTTCATCATATCCAGCAGCGTGAAAAGCCACTGGCCGCCCCCTCAAAGAGAGCAACCAGGCATTGAAAACTTTTTCCTCATTACCCTCGTCCCCAGAGGCGTAACCAGCGAATTTTATTGTAACGCCAAGCCAGCAATTCTGAGGGGCTTTCACAAACCAGCTCCCGACATAACCTGCCAATACTCAAAATAGAACCACATCAAAGACCAACGGTAATTATGCCTCTTCGCTAATACACGACTACCACCATACATATTACCGTCGTACAATGATGGCTTTCCCAACAAAGTCCCTTCGAGCTATCTGGTCCCATGCTCCCCGGCCTCAATTTCAGGTAACGGTAAATCCACGGGCGGTAGCGTGCTTTCTGACCTTTCGTGTCTGGACGGCAATTCTGGTTGGCTCGATGAAAAAGGAAGACCTGACTCCAGCTTTCTCAGCTTTCTCAGCTTTCTTATCAAATGAGGACTATCATTTAGACAGTGAAAATATCAAACATCTGTACTGCTAATTCGAGAGTTTAGTCGATTCTGTAAAATTCAGTAATCCGTTGCTCTTCCGTCAGCAGAGCATTGAAAAAATCATGATGAATAGCGAAATAGTTTTAAATCAAGAATTGTATATAAAGATACTATTGTCAGTAAGCTTTATATCTTTAGTTATTTTTAAAATCGGTTTTTATTATGGGAATCGAAGAAAAGTATGGGATGGAAATCACGGTGAAGGTTTAGTAAGGAAGCAACTCACAAAATACTGTGAAATATCTACATCCCATGTACTCAATAATGTAACACTTACATATGGGGATGGCACAACACAAATCGACCATATTCTTATATCCCAAAATGGGATTTTAGTTATTGAAACCAAACATTACACGGGCTGGTTGTTTGCTCACGAAAAACAAAGGCAATGGACTCAAGTAATATACAGAGTTAAAAATAAGTTCCAGAACCCTATATTTCAAAATCAGAAACATATAAAGGCAGTTCGTCAGCTTTTAGATTTCCTGCCATCAAGTTATATTCAAGGCTTAGTTGTCTTTTCAGGAGATGCGCATTTTAAAACGGATATTCCAGATGGTGTTGTACACATTGAAGAACTTATTTCATATATCGATACTATGAGATTTGGAACAATTTCTGAAAACAGAGTTCAATTCTGTGTGGGAAGGCTCGAGTGTAAAAGATTGGAGCTAACCCAAAAAACGGATGTAGAACATCAGGCATATCTGGAGCAAAAGTTTGGTGAATTCCAATGAGATACAATACTCATAGCGCCAAAGCAGGAAAATCGCCTGAGCTATCCAGTCCCATGCGCCTCGGCCTCAATTTTAGCAGTAACGGTAAAATCCACGGACGGTAGTATGATTTCTGACCTTTAGTGTCTTTTCGGAAACTGCGACAGGTTTGATACAAAAAGAAAGTCACGACTCCAGCTTTCCTTGGCCAACTATGCGAGCCGCTTTCTGGCATTCTGAACAACGTTTGTAAATTACTGACTGATGATAGACCTATCCTATCGATTGAGTGGTTGTGATTTTCAACCAGGGAGAAAAGACTCACTGAAGGTATAACTCCTAGATATTGGAGAGTTCTGCAAAAGCGTGAGTTTTCAGGCAGTTATCAAACCTGTAAAAATGGGTGATATACCTCACATGAGCCAATAAGAAAGGTGATTGGGTGATATACCTCAATTGAGTTCGTTATCCCATATTACTCATTTGAGTTCTAATACAATGTTAAGTTGCTATACCGAGTAAGGAGACACTCAGAAACCTATGGATGTATATGAGATTATTGATAAGATTATTTCTCAGTATGGAGGTTGGATAGCTGCAACCTCTGCAATAATCGTATTCTTTTCAACTATGCTCTCAAATTTGGTATCAACTTTTTTTATGAAGTTAATTGATAGCAAATTTTCAAAAGGAAAGTTGAGATATGACACACAAATAGAGCAGTACCTAAATTGCGTTAGGCCAATTTCCGAATTCACTAGCAAGTTGGTACTTGGAAAAGCTACCATAGATGACAAAATTCACTACGAAGAAAAAAGAATAGAAGCGATTGCATTACTTGGTATTTTCTCTTCTACAGAAGCTGTTCAAAACTACATGGAAATTATTCGCAGCATTAATAATCTAAGTAGTTTTAACCCTCAAGAAAAGTTGTATTCAATATCAGAAGACAACTTCAGAACTGTATCTAAGAAAGCTCTTGTCTTTATCAACTCTGCACGCAAAGAGATAGGGGTAGCAAAACGCTACGAACAAGACATCAAATACGATTTCGAAAAATAAGTAGTTGACCAAATGAAACCATATTTCCTGAGTAAGTGATCCGTCACCCTACTGTGTTACAACTCTGGTCACATAGCTACGGCTATGCTCCCGCCGCTGTGCCTTGCATAGTAACTGTCCACTCCCCCAGAAATATTCGATTCCATTTGCTCAACTACTTAACAACAATTAGAGCGCAACTTAACACATATGAGCCTTCCCGGAGTCAAGAGTAAAAACAATACCCTTGGCACCGGCAGCCAATAAAAAATAACTTAGCAAGAGCTTTTACTTCGCTCTGTCATGTTCAGCTAATAAGTCAATCGCTTACAGCAAACACATATTGAGGCTCTCTTACTGTGGTCTCACCACGGCCTGATGGTCTACTCCTGTTGACCCCAGGGGCACTAAACATTCATCGGTTAACCCTTGCTGGCACTATTCAAAGTAGGCTGGTTGTTCTGTCCAGTTAGTTTCAGGCTCAGGTTGGGTGTAAACGATCTTGCTAAGTTTTCTTAATGCGCACACAGGCAGTGTCTTATCAAAAAATCTGGCTCACGTTTCTCAATAGCCGCAACGTTGTCGGCTTCAAGGAACCAGTCGTCTGTTAAGACGGTCGCGGCAATATTGTCACGGTGTTGTCCAGTTAGGTGACCAGCTCACTGCCTGTGGCGACTTACCCGTTTATAAATCGTGCTTCATCGAATACTGTCCCTGTTTTCATCATGAAGTAAACCGCCTGTCATCACCGGCGTAAAAAGTCCTCAAAACACCAGTCCAAAATGACCTGTCGTTAAGTATAGCTTTTTGGGGTGGTCTGCAAGTCTGATAGTTCCAGAAAGTTAAATATTTTACTAAGCTGACTCT
>NZ_LUKQ02000320.1 GCF_001647025.1 Endozoicomonas atrinae | reverse complement strand
GCGTCATTCGTAAGGCGATCAAGAACCGGAAGATTTTTCGGACTGATGAGTCAGTCATGAAGGTAATCTATCTGGCCATGGAAAAAGCTTCCGAGAAATGGACCATGCCGATCAGGAACTGGAAAGCAGCCATGAACCGGTTTGAAATTATGTTTCCTGACCGGTTCAAGGAGTAATAGTTTTGGTGGCGTTTACACAGAATTATTTACAGGCTCCATCAGAGTCTCGTCGAACTGCCCTTTCGTTAAGCATCTCAGTAACACCAGGCATTAACTTTGCTCTCAGAGCCTCAATTGCTCCATGATCCATACCGAACTCATGAGCATAAAGAAACAGTTGTAAAGCCTCCATCATATCCGGACAAGCTGCATTCTCACGAATAATTGCCAATATCCTTTCTTTTCTCTCTTCGTGCAGGTGATCCCTTTTCTGAGCACTCATGTCCTTCATAAATTCATTCTGTAGCAAGAGCACCTTACTCTGAACCATGTCATGAATCAGTCGCAACGAGCCCTTATCCAGCTTTTCCCTGAGCTGAGAGAGGTGCCCCCCTTTCCACTGATCAACCATGCTTTTTGCAAACACCTCTGCTAACCGATGCCTCATCGCTTCAGGTAAGGAGCGGTAAACCTCATACCGGTTAATAGAATCAAATACTGAGGAACCGAAGGTCAATTCACCCATACCATCAGAACATTTCTGGAGCAGCAATGGACGCTTTTCAGGCAACAGTTTCTTAAAGAGGCGCTCTGCAAATTGCTGATAAGCTTGAGGCTTTTCAGGTAACTGCTTAATGACAGAGATAATAACCCCCTGGCATTGATTGGAGCATCGCTGCCCTTCCCGGATTTCATCAATACACTGTTCCAATTCTGGAAGCTCCTTTACTGGCCATTCCCGCCTGGCCATTACCTCCACATTGAATTCCAGTCTTTCGACTGGTGACATTTTTTGCAGATTAGTCTGCTTAGACCAACTATCAAGCCAGTGGGACACTGCCCCAGCTTTTAAACTATCCAAAGAATCAGGGTTTGCTTTTAAGCCGGGTATTTCTGCTATTTCTTCTACCGCTTGACGGATACCTTCATCGCCCACAATTAACAACATCTCAGTCATCCGCTTAGCTGAGCACTCCTTTGCTTCAGGTAAATACTCCAGAAACTGTCGAAGCAAAGCCTCCTTATGATATGGCAACTCAAGCCATGGAAAATGAACTTTCATTTTATAAAGTATCAATGGAACCACCGGGTCACAGGATTCGAGAGCAGCCCGTATTTTGGCCTCTCCTGCCTTATGATCTCCATGACCAGCAACAGCTGCACATAGAGCAATCCCTTGATACACAAGCCTGCAGCCATCCGTTAAAAAACTGGGAGTATGGATACAGAAGCTACAGATATTTTGCAGGTGTTTTACTGGCTCATCGCCCCATTGCTGGTATTTTTCAAGAACGTATTCCACCAGTTTCATTTGCGCCAGAGAGTGTCCTGATTTTGCCCCTGCAATAAGCCTTTCCAGAGGAGGCTCTATCAAATCACCCGCCCCTTGTGCTGGTTGACCTCTCTCCAGACTAGAGCCCAGAACCCCCTCAAAAGCGTTTAGCTCGAAAGTCCTGGTTAGCCATAGTGCATCCGATATACGCCCAACCTCTACAAGCTTCCTGGCAACTGTTTCCAGGTGAGATCCTGATAACGCTACCAGTTTTTTTTGCTCGAATTGCAAACTGATAAAAACCGGAGAATCCGGATTACTTTCAGCAAGTAATGAATGGAAATAATATTCAGGAGAACGTTTATCAAAAGATTTCATCAGTAAGGCATGCTGCCTTCCTGAAATAACACCAAATTCATATGCAATCCAAAGAGCAGCATTTGCTTGAGATAAATTTTTCTGATTTCCTATTACTCGACTCTCTACAACCTGAAGCAATTCAGCATGTTCATGTAGCTGCCAAAGCTTGAGAAACTGAGCTGAGAAGCCTGCAACTGATAGTAAGTCTATTTCATCCGTACCAAGACATAGCTCTTGTATTCTTGACGGCTTATCACCCTGTTCCATTGTCCGGACAAAAGTCATCAAAGCTCTGGCATCAAAACTCTTACCTGTAGTTAATATTCTCAGTTGATCATTTACACTAAATTTGAGGCCATGATCCATATGCTCAAGTAATGGATAATAATCAGGTGGTATATCACCAAGATCAGTATGCAGCTGCTTTAATGATGCAAGATCATAGAGTGCCATATAAGATAATCTCTTATACAGAATGCATACTAACTCAGGAAAAGGTTGCGCCTTCTTTTCATAGTACTCAATTGCCTGCTGTAACAAAACAGCATATCCAGAATTGAGATCTACTAATGGGCTTTCATCATTGCCCAGCTCTTCCTCAATATCTTTCAGAATACGCCCCACCAGGCCTATAGATTCTGTCTTTCTGTGGTCCAGCTTCTTCATTGCTTGTTCAAGCATCTCGTGGCTATCAGAACCATCAAAGTGAATGAGTTTTCTGAGGAGCCTTAAACAACATTCTGGGTCATTTTCACTCCTGAGCTTTATAAGCCAGTTAGGCTCAACAGGAAATATAATGTCATCATTTCCATATAAAGACTTGTCATCAGAGTATTCACTGCCGCTTGACATACTGTCACTATCACTTCCTGACAGGGATCTGAGACCTTCATCTTGCTGATAAAAATCATCTTCAGCAGGTTGATGAGCACACTGTTTTTTAAAATCAGAAAAGTTCTGAACTTTCAATCTGGCTAATTCTTTAGAGAACTTTTTGGTACGCTCAACACTTTCTCGCAAATCATGAACCTGATAAACAGTATCATCAGATACCTCCAGCCAAGAGATAACTTTTTCACAAGCATGAGTAAATCTGATATAACAACCATCTTCAAACTGGTCCAGGAGAGCTTCTAGTTTTAAATATATGCCCAACAACTCTTCTTTCCCCAGAAATTTTTTAGCAGACCCCAAATAACCCATAACACCCGTAAGAAGATCACAGCTCATCATGAGGTCATCACGAGCATCAAACATTTCTAATAATTGAAATAAATTCTTGAACCGATATACATCACCCAAAGGATGGTTTTGTTGGGCAAGGAGTGCATAGCATCTCATTTTCCACGAAGGCATGCCTTCACGAAAAGCCTCATAACCAGTTTCATTCTGACAGGGTATCTCTACTGAACCGTCTACTATCGACGTGTACTTATGTGAAGAGTCACCATGAGCTTTCCCTACCCTTATTTTTTCTATGATTTTTCTACAGGCTTCTGCCTGGTCAGATTGATGATGAAGCTCTTTTAATTTAACCAAACCATCAAGGCATTTAATTCTACCATTTAGACCCGGAATTAATTGAGAAAGATTAGTAACGTCAAAGATAGGATGATCCTTTGAAAGCTCCGAAAACGCACCGTATTGATAGAGTTTTTCAAGAAACATCGGAAGACTTGAGGTATGCATAAAAGGCATCAGGCAATCCAGCCCATTCCGGTTTGCCTCAAGAAAATCATGAACCAAATCAGCCATAGACCTATCTTCCGGGCAATTATTTAGCACTATAATCCAGTATGATGACTTTAACGGGTCCCCGCTCTTGGCTCTTTGCAAAACCTCATTATCAGGCTTAGACATATAAAATGATTGATGTGCATGGCGGAATACATTAGGTTGTGGGCTATCAGAAAAAGGATTCCTTAAAAATATCTCTGTAAACTCTTTTGGAGCAGTACATGCCTGTAGTTGTAAAGCCCTCCCCCAATTTCTTTTACTGAAAAACTCTCTGGAATGATCAAACAGTGTGTCGATAGAAGTTACTGTATCAAGACATAAGCAAGAAAAAATTCTTGCCCTATCAATGGTATTCTGTACATCAGGGTTGTGTCTAAACTGTTTATGTTCATCACCCAGATATGACAGCCTGAACATCAAACATGCCAGCTCAGGTGTAAAATCACCACACTTCCGATAGATATCTATTACCCACTTCACTTCCAGAAAATCGTGCTGGCATTGATAGCTTTTAAGCAAAAGCAGGTACGCCTCTAAAAATCCTTGCTCTCCTAGTTCCAATAGTTTTTTTATAGTTACTGCCTTATTCTTATTTTCCAACAAATCAACCAGGCACTGCCAATATTCAAGAACTATGGAAGCATCTTTTTTCAACTTCAATTTAGCAATATAATCTCGAGCTAAAGAACTATCAACTTGACCGAACATTGGCTCTAATAATAGCATGGGAGCAAGACATCTTACTTCACTCCTTGCATCTTTCATTAAACACTCAATCAAAGCAACTTTCTGATCACGACTATTTTCAGCCAAACACTCTTTCAACAGCTTGATGACGCCTAAATAGCCAGCATCTTCATCGATTCCATCCGTGGGGATGTAAGACTTAATTTGTTCAAGAGCCTCTTTTATACACCGTGGAGCAGAAACAACCTTACCTGAACTATCTACTTTACCAAAAAGCATTCTTTCTATAAGAATATTCCGAGCTCTATTACTTCCTGCTTCAACTGCGCTTCGATAACAATGCCACTCCAGATCGTCTGAATTATTAATCAAACAGGAACCAGACGCAGAAGCCTCAGCAACAGCCAAGAGGTAATCAGCATACTCTTGCGCATTGGAAATTTCGGGTGGTATTGGAAAATCAAGTTCTGGTCCAAAACCCTGAAAGCATTTAGAAAAGCAATTAAGCTGACTGATTAACCCGACTGATTGCACATAATACAAAATTGCCGATGTATGGCTCATGCTTTTCAATTTTTCAACCACTGATGGAAACGCCTTGGTTACCTCGTAATAGTTTTTATCGTTAAACATGTTGTATATGTAGCAAACATATACATAAGTTGTTCTGTCCAGCTTTGCAACGACGTTATTGGGAAAACGCAAAGAACAGTTAAAAAAACTAAGCCAGTCCTTTTTCTGACAAGCCGTTTGCTCGGGAATGTAATTTAAATTGTGTAAACGCTTGTCGTTAATACTCCAAAATGGAGAATAACAATGAGCGTTGAAATCAACGAAAAACTGGTAGATCAAATAGCCAGTCAGATTAAAACTCAGGATGAT
>NZ_LUKQ02000032.1 GCF_001647025.1 Endozoicomonas atrinae | reverse complement strand
GCGTCATTCGTAAGGCGATCAAGAACCGGAAGATTTTTCGGACTGATGAGTCAGTCATGAAGGTAATCTATCTGGCCATGGAAAAAGCTTCCGAGAAATGGACCATGCCGATCAGGAACTGGAAAGCAGCCATGAACCGGTTTGAAATTATGTTTCCTGACCGGTTCAAGGAGTAATAGTTTTGGTGGCGTTTACACAGAATTATTTACAGGCTCACCCTTGAGTTAAAAACCGACAGCTTTTTAACTCACTATCACTTAACCCGTGGTAAATGAGTCAAAAGCCTGCAAAGATTCTTCTGATATGGAAATATTAACCACCTTGGCCAGAGGTGGTCCTTTATGAAGCCACTCTTCCAGTTTTGCTACGGCTTCTTCCGATCCACACATCAATACTTCAACCCGTCCATCAGGCAGGTTTCTTGCCCAGCCACCAATGCCCAGTCGACGAGCTCTCTCCTGGGTTGAGCCTCGAAACCAGACACCCTGCACCCTGCCTTCAACAAAGGCTCTTTTGCACACATCACCCATTCGACGAAGTTTCCTGTAGTTGATGTTTACTCAGGGGGCATTCTCAATTAACTAAAAGCCCAGCTGCCCTACGGGTTGACCACAGAAGCACTCATGATGCGTTGAACGACTTGAACATGGAACCACCATGCCCAGCGTCGTTCGCCTTACCTGAGTGCTTCTGTGATCAACTGGCCTCAAAGTCAATTGAGAACGCCACCTAACTTTTGAATCTGCTCTTCAAGGCTTTTCCTGGTCTGCGGTCCAAACAGTTTGGTGACCACCTTGCCTTCTGGCGAAATAATATAAGTAGCGGGCAATACCTGGGGAGGGGGAACATTCAACGCTGTCAGAGGAGATTCCTGGAGTACCGGAAAGCGGATATCCAGAGCTTCTGCCTTTTTGATTAATGAATCACCCTGACTGCTGTCAAAATCAACGCCCAGCACCCTCACCTGACCACCTTTGGCCAGTTCATTCAACTCTGGAACTTCTTCCCGGCAAGGGTCACACCATTCTGCCCAGAAATTCAGTGCAAGCCATTGATCATTCTCACTGGCAAGGAAAATGGTATCCCCGTTTAAATCCGTAAAGGTCACTGGCTTGCTACAGGCCGCAAGAGAGCCTAACAGTACAACAACCAGAAAGTATTCCCATCTTCTTTTTATCTTCACGAATACCTCCAGAAAAAGACTTATCAAAGAGGCTGCACTATTTCATGCAGCCCATGCCCGGTTATGCCCGACAGGCTCCTAGCTTTCCAGAACCGCTTTAGCGGCCAACTCTCTGGCCGTATCACGAGCCAGGTCAGTGGAATCAGCAGAAGCCAGAACCACACCCATCCGTCGAGCCCCGTGAAGCTCCGGCTTACCAAAAAGACGCAGTTCAGTATTGGCCACAGTCAGCACCTGATCAAGATTACTAAAGACTGGACTGACAGAATCACCACTGACTTTAATCACTGCCGACGCAGCTGGCTGATGTTGTGTAATGACAGGTACGGGCAGCCCCAGAATAGCACGCACATGAAGGGCAAACTCACTGAGATTCTGGGAGATCATGGTGACCATACCCGTATCATGCGGGCGTGGGGACACTTCATTAAAGAAGACATTATCCCCGCGAATAAACAGCTCAACACCAAAAATACCATAACCGCCCAAGGCGTCGGTCACGGCACCGGCAATCCTTTCTGCCTCTTTCAATGCTGCAGGAGACATCTGCTGAGGCTGCCATGACTCAACATAATCCCCATCTTTCTGGCGATGGCCAACCGGTGGGCAGAAAAGTGTCCCCTGCCTGGTCCGGACCGTCAGCAGCGTTATCTCATAATCAAAATCAATAAAGCCTTCAATAATGACCCGGGTCTTGGCTGCCCTGCCTGACTCAAGGGCATATTTCCACGCAACAGCTACGTCATCAGACGCTCGTAAAACACTTTGCCCCTTGCCTGAAGAACTCATCACCGGTTTGACAACACTGGGAAAACCAATCTGCTCTGCCGCCTCTTTTAATGCCTGTTCCGACTCAGCAAATCGATAAGGAGAAGTCGGCAGTCCAAGCTCTTCTGCCGCAAGCCGGCGAATACCTTCACGATCCATGGTTAACTGGGTTGCCCGGGCACAGGGAACCACAACACTACTGCCAGCGTTTTCGATATCCACCAGTACATCGGTGGCTATCGCTTCAATCTCCGGAACTATGTAGTGGGGTTTTTCCTGATCGATTAATGCCGCCAAAGCTTCTCGATCCAGCATATTAATGACATGGCTTCGATGAGCCACCTGCATGGCGGGGGCATTGGCATAGCGATCCACGGCGATGACTTCAACACCCAGACGCTGAAATTCAATGGCAACCTCTTTGCCCAGTTCGCCTGCTCCGAGTATTAACACACGGGTTGCTGACAATGATAGAGGCGTTCCGATTGATACCATCAGGTTACACTCCAGAAGAGAATCCAAAAGGAAATGGTGGGATGATCAGGCAATTATTGTCCAGATCACTCCCTTCAAGAGCAATACCCGTTACTGGTCATTTAGACAATAATTGATCCAGTGAGCAATCCAGCGCTTCCAGGCGGGCACTGTTCACCGCCTGGGCTCTCTGAATCAAGTCAGACAACCAGTTTGGATCATCAGAGATAAGAATATTCTGGAGCTGCTCATCCTGAGGCATCGGCCAGGGTAACTGCTCACAGAAAGCAAACAGGCTGATCTGCCGAAGGTCCTTGGCCAGAATCCATTCACCACCATCATTTTTACTGATCAAACCCATTTCCATCAGCCGGGAGGTATGACATTCCCAGTCATCAAGAGAAACCGGAAGATCACGCTTCTGCAGATCGGTGTAATGTAACCCCTGCCCCTGCTCAAACTTTTCCTGTAACTGCTTGAGGATTAATAAAATCGAAATCAGCGGGTGTGGGCGCTCACCACGGGACTGTTTACCATAAAGGTCAAACGATCGGACCAATACCGCCCCGAACAGCACCATCAACCAGCTGAGATACACCCAGAGCAGAAAGAGAGGTACAGCTGCAAAGGCACCATAAATCAGGTGATAGGTAGGCGACAAAGTAATAAATAAGGTAAAGCCGACCTTGGCCAGTTCAACCAGAATGGCAACAAACACCGCACCGACCAGCGCATGACGAACCGGTACTTTCCTGTTGGGCACAGCCGTATACAGTAAGGTCAGGACTAATGTACTCAGGCAAACGGGCATCAGGCGCAGAAGCCACTGCTCTCCCCCCAGGATGGCCGTTGTATCAGAAACCAGCTTAAGAGAAGCCAGATACGAGGTCGCAAGAAAGCCAGCACTTAATAGAACCGGCCCCAGGCTGAGAATGGCCCAGTACAGCAGAAAACCGGACATCCCCCGACGAACATGCGTCACCTGCCAGATATTATTCAGTGCCTTATCAATGGTTCTCAGCATCAGAAAGGAAGTGACCAGCAGGAAAACGATACCAATACTGGTTAATTTTCTGGCCTGTTTGGAAAAATCGTTCAGATAGGATTGAACCATCTCCCCGGTAGACGGGACAAAACTCTCGAAGATGAAGTTCTGAATGGAGTCTCCAACATCCTGAAGGCTGGGTACCGCGGAGAGGATGCTGTAGGTCACTGTCATCAATGGCACAACAGCAAACAACGTTGTATAGGTCAGTGCCGCTGCATTTTCGATACAACGGTTATCCAGAAAGCGTTTAATAACCGCCGTGACAAAACTTTTGAGAGACAACCAGAGTTGAGGAACCATTGCCATAAAAAACTTCCTGTCATGCGGAGCAACCATGCTAACAAACCATCCGGGAAAAATCTGTTAACTGATAATAAAATATTGCGGTTAAGTCTTAACCCCATTCAAACGGCAGACCAGCCGGAACTGCCTTGGCGATATCTGAGTGTGTCTGCGAAAAAATTTGGCCATATTCGTCGCTGCATCAAACCCGGTTTTCTGTGAAATTGCTGATATGGGCTCATTACTGAATGCCAGCAGCCGCTTGATTTCCTGCAACAACCGGACATCCAGAAGCTCCTTCACCGAATGGCCGGTATTGTCCCTGGCAATCTTGTTCAGTTGTTTTCCACTCACTCCCAAGGCAGTCGCGTACTGGCTCACATTCCGCGAGAATAGAAAATCAGATTCGATTAACGCTTTCAGCTGGTCGTAGGCATTCCCACCAACATGATCCGAGCAGTACTCCATCAAAGATCGATACTGCCTGACCACCGTTTTCAGCATTATAGTTCTTAGCAGGGTTCTCACAATTTCTCCGCTGTAAAACGGACTATTGCTGATTATCTCACTTTGAATCGCCTGAAACAAACTGAGCAGCGACAAGTCCTCATCTTCCAGTGTGTTAATGGAAGATAATGAGGTCATCATGAAATCCTGACCTGAGTCATCCCGATTAAGGCGCAGAGATTCATCATCAAATGACAGGACAAAGCCAGAAACGGAAGGGTTATAACAAAACTGATGAACCTGGTATCGGGAAAGAAAAAAAACGGTCCCGGGTTTCAGGCTGTACTTTTTATAATCAATAAAATGCTCACCCTTACCGGAAGTAATATAAATGATCGCATTAAAACAGATCCGGTGAGGCTTGATAGCCTGAGACAACCTGAGCTGATAAAACTGATCCATAGAAGACAGGTATAGATTACTGCCCTCAGTCGCCTCGGAAAGGTAAACGCTGTCAATATCTCGGTGTTGCATATAGCACGATGAAAACTAAACGGTGGATGCTCAGCTGGAATCTACCATGTTTGCAATAGGGAAGGTTAATAATTATTCAAAGAACAGGCGCTGCACAAAATTTAATCAAATGGATATAAAAAATCCAGATACCGTCGGGAAGTATCAAACATATAAGAATAACATCCGATTAACATAAAATTACGTCAGCAAAATAATAAGGAAACATCAATAAATTCTATAGGGAATGTAAGTGAAGCGTTTTCTTCTGGCGGCATTACTGACCACAGCACCCCTCTTTTCTCTGGCAGACTTCAGCCTGGTAACCGGTAATATTCAGTTTCATGACGATCCTGAAATGAATGGTACCGACGCAAGCATGATGCTTGAGTTTAATCACTTCCTGGTGAATAACATTGACCGTGGACGGATGAGGCTGTTTGGCCGATTCGATGGTATTGTCGTAGGCGAGGTTGTTGAAGGCCGAAAAAGCAATAGTCCATTTGTCACCGTTGGCCTGGAACAGGAATACAATCTCACCGATAAATTCTGGGTCGCTGCCGGTTACCATCATACCATGCTGGAGGGAGAACTTGTTTCAGCGCGTCCTCTGGTAAAAGCCGGGTATTTTTTTAACAATCAGCTTTCCTTTAAACATCGTACCCGCTTTCATATTGATAAGACGGGCACTAAAGACGACGATGTCTACACCAATACCTACCTCATTTACAAACTGTCAAACCTTCCGGCCACGCTCCAGTACAATCATGCGAAATTATGGGAAGTAAACTCAACTGATCATGAGTTTCAGATCGCATGGAACAGAAAAGGATTTCAGCCATATATTGAATACCGTGACCAGAAGGATGGAGAAACCAGTGCTTTTGTGCTGGGGGGCAGCGTTAAGTTCTAACAAACTCTGACTGAACCCAACCCGGCGGACCAGCCTCAGCTGGCCGCCAACTTATATGACACCTGTCAATTATCTTGTCGAACGTCCCGAAATGATCATCAAAGGGAATCATCTGACCATTTCAGATGAATACCTACTACGTACACTGCATCTCATTTTAATAACCGCAATAATACCGGACTTATGGAGTAGCCGTGACTGACAGCAGCACGCGTGATGGCTTCAACACATCACGAAGAGACTTTCTTAAATTTGGGGGACTGGCCGCAGCAGGCACCACACTGGGTGCAGCAGCAGGCGCAGGTTTTGTACTGGGGCGGGATCCTGATGCCAATGTCGGCTGGGGCCGAACCGAAGCGGGTAAAGACATGTTCTTTAACCGCAAGCCCTTTGAAGTGGACCATGCGCCGACACTGGAAATCGTTGGTCCGGTAGAACGGCCTGAATGGAGTGATTTCCTGTTCAACCGTTACCCGGTTATTGGTCAGGCCATTATGGATGGCTGGAACCCGAATAACGGCTGGGAAACCATCGAGGATGAGCGGGTTCGGGAATATTATTCACGGCATCCTGATCGCTGGCCGGAAATGTTACAGGCCTTTGTGGAAATGGACCGCCGAAGCCAGCACCGGGAAAAACACAGAGATCGCTTCGCTCTGGCCTGGGCCTATGGCAATGCCTACGACAAAGGGTTGATGACCGCCAACTTCCCTCCGGTTCCCTATGAACACCCGGATGTTGATGACTTCAAGTGGGTTAAGGGAGAACCGGCAAAATTCAAGTCACCCGCCCACGCTTCAAAACTGGTCAAACAGATGGCCTTCAAGTTTGGCATGAGTATTGTCGGTATCACCAAACTGGATCACAGTTTCGTCTTTAAAAACATGATGCGCATGGGGGGCAGTAACCGGAACTGGGGCGACGAAGTGCCCAAGCACTGGAAAAACATCATTGTCTTCGGCGCTCCCATGAACTGGGACCCAATGTATGCCGCTGCTGGCTATTCCACGTCTTATGACGCTTATTTCCGGGCTCGCATGGCAACCGGCCTGATGACAGCCTGGCTGGGTGAACTGGGTTATGCCGGGCGCCCACAATGGCCTGGTCGTGACTATGAAGTCATTTTGCCACCCATTGCCATTCAGGCCGGCATGGGCGAGGCCTCTCGAAACGGCTGTCTGATGACACCAGAGCTTGGCCCGAACATCCGTCTGGCGGCAGTGATTACCAACCTCGATCTTGAGCCTGACAAGCCGGTAAATCTGCACATGCGGGAGTTCTGTGAAGAGTGCAAAATCTGTGCAGATGCCTGCCCAAGTGGATCCATCTCTCAGGCGGACAAGCCTGACGATGTTGTCCGTGGCTATAAAAAATTCAAGTTCAATCAGGACAGCTGCTTCCGTTTCTGGAGTACCGCGCCCACCGATAATGGTAAGGGCTGTCGCATATGCATCGCCGTATGCCCGTACACTCGGAAAAACAACTGGATTCACACCGTGGTGAAAGAGATGGACCCCAGGGACCCATCCGGAATCACTCGTAAAGCACTGCAGGCCATGCAGCACAACTTCTTCTACTACCCGGAAGCGGAGGCCTACCACCCTGACTGGACCGGCGGTAATTTTGCCGGTTACCACGAACCACCGGAATGGCTGCGCACCGAAAACTATCTGGATGTAGAAAAAACCTGGGAATACGACGGCAATTGGGAGGGTTTCTAAATGTTTCCACAATCCACACTGCTTGACCCTCTTTTCTGGATGGTACTGGGTGCAATACAGGTGCTGGTATTTGCTGGCGCCAATGAATGGGCAAAACATTACCGCCTGAACATGAACTGGTGGAAGTGGGCCCTGGCCGGTGGCTGGTGGTTCAGCTTTGCCCTGACCGTTGCCGGCGCTTTCACCCTGTTGGGAGAAAATGAAGGCAATGCTGGCTGGTACTTCCTTGGTTTTGTCGGTACCGGACTGATCATTGCGGGTGTAATACTCCTGCAGCTCATCTTAAAACTCCGTAACGCATACTCACCTCTTTATTACAGATCAGTAATTACTGACCTGGATCAAAAATCCACCCCAAGGGCATTTTTCTACCTTTTTCCGGTATTTTCTGACCTTTTAAGCAGACTGCTGATCCTTATGATGGGCAACATTTTATCGCTCTGGCGAAATTGCCACCAAGTATGCCCATGATTTCTCAAAAATGGCTGGAGCTGTTCCAACAGCTTCAGCAGCAAACACACCCGTTTATTTCAGAGCCAGAGCTTCAGGAGCGACTGGAAACCCGACTTAACTTTCTCTCCAGTCAGTTCAGTAACCTCTCCCAGAAAGAGGACCCGCGCCATAAGGACTGGCTGGAGCATGAAACGGTTGCATCGGTCATCAGTGAACTGATGGGCAGGGAGCGGTTTTCTCCGGATGAACTGAGAGCGCTGTTCAACCTGTTAATGCAGGTACAGCTGAGCCAGGTTGCACTGATTGTGATTAATCATGCTCAGTCAAAAATACCGGACGACGAGATTGCATTGAAACGTGGTCTCATCTTCCAGCAAATGGGTGAGCAGGAACAGGCTCTGGACAGCCTCAACAACGCCTGTGAACTGAACCCCGATAACCATCTGGCCTTTTACCATCGAGGTTTCTGTCTGTTACTGGCAGGAAACATGGAGCAGGCGACAGAATCCTTTAAAACCTGCACCGAGCTGGCGCCGGACTTTGTTGGCGGTTATCAAAATCTTGCCGGTTGTTATTACCAGCAAAGTGAGTTTGAGCTGGCAGCCAGTCAGTGTGAAGCGGTTTTTCAACGCAACCAGACCATTACACCCGCCTACATCACTGCCTTAAGTGCTTATATGGCACTGAATGATCTGGACAATGTCGGTATCTGGCTGGAGCGGGCTGAAGCACATCAGATTGCTTCACCGGAACTTTATCGACTGCACGGTCTGTATTCAGCGGTGAAAGAAGATCATGAAACCGCTGTTGACCAGTTTTCGGCCTATCTGGAGATCGCCGAAAGCAGCTTTGATGTCCTGCACTTCCGGGCGAAATCCCTCGCTGCTTTGGGACAGTGGCAGCCCCTCCTTGACGACCTGGAGGTACTGCTGAGTATTGATGACAACGATCACTGGTGTCTTGAGCACCTGTTTCTTGCCCACTATCACTTGCAACACTGGTCAGATGCAGAACTCGTTTTCCAGAAACTGACGACACTGTCCGATCATTACCTTCACCATTTTCATCAAGAGCTGAAAGTCATTCGCTCTGAACACGCTGAACCGATTACTTTTGTCACAACCGGAGTTTAATGTGTCTAATCAAGTCAACGGTGAAGGTGCAGCCGTCACTTCCCGCCGTAATTTTCTTAAACTGGGGGGACTGGCAGCTGCAGGTACCACCATTGGTGCTGCCGCCGGTGCAGGCTTTGTTCTGGGACGGGACCCTGATGCCAATGTTGGCTGGGGCAGAACCGAAGCGGGTAAAGATATGTTCTTTAACCGCAAACCGTTTGAGGTAGATCATGCTCCGACCCTGGAGGTTGTGGGCCCTATCGAACGCCCGGAATGGGAAGACTACCTGTTCAACCGCTTCCCAGTCATTGGCAAAGCCATTCAGGATGGCTGGGACCCCAACAATGGCTGGGAAACTCTGGAAGATGAACAGGTCAAAAAATACTACGCCCGTCATCCGGACCGCTGGCCGGAAATGCTGCAGGCATTTGTTGAACAGAACCGTCGTGCCCAGCACAGGGAGAAGCACCGTGATCGTTTTGCCCTGGCCTGGGCCAATGGTCGCTCCTGGCTAAAAGGTCTGGATCAATCCAATTTCCCACCCAAGCCGGTGGACCATCCCGATATTGACGATTTCAAATGGGTACAGGGTGAACCCGCCGAGTTCCAGTCTCCGGCTCACGCCTCAAAGCTGGTTAAAAAAATGGTTTTCACCTTTGGTGCCAGCATCGTCGGTATTACCAAACTGGACCCGGCATTTGTCTTCAAAAACATGATGCGCATGAAAGGTGGTAACCGCAACTGGGGTGAGGATATTCCAAAACACTGGAAAAACATCATCGTCTTTGGTGTGCCCATGAACTGGGACCCAATGTATGCCGCCGCCGGTTACTCCACCTCCTACGACGGCTATTTCCGAGCCAAAACCGCTTCTGGCCTGCTTGCAGCCTGGTTAGGAGAGCTGGGTTATGCGGCCAGACCACAATGGCCGGGTGGTGATTATGAAACGGTATTACCGCCCATCGCGATTCAGGCAGGCATGGGCGAATCCGCTCGCAACGGTGTCCTGATCACACCGGAACTTGGTCCAAATATACGACTGGCGGCAGTGATTACCAACCTGGACCTTGAGCCGGATAAGCCAATTAACACTCATGTCCGGGCATTCTGTGAAGAGTGCAAAATCTGCGCGGATGCCTGCCCCAGTGGCTCCATCTCCAAAGCCAGCAAACCGGATTCCGTGGTTCGTGGTTTCAGAAAATTCGCGTTCAATCAGGACAGTTGCTATCGCTTCTGGAGTACAGCCCCGACCGACAGCGGCAAGGGTTGTCGTGTCTGTATTGCCGTATGTCCTTACACACGGAAAAACAACTGGATTCACACCATCGTGAAAGAGATGGACCCCAGGGACCCTACCGGCATCACCCGTAAAACGTTGCTGGCCATGCAGCACAACTTCTTCTATTACCCGGAAGCAGAAGCGTATCACCCTGACTGGACTGGCGGTAATTTTGCCGGCTACCACGAACCACCGGAGTGGCTGCGTTCGGAAAACTACCTCAAGGTCACCAAAACCTGGGAATACGATGGCAACTGGGAGGGCTTCTGATGTTTCCTCAATCAACACTGCTGGATCCACCATTCTGGATGCTTCTTGGTGCCCTTCAGGTACTGGTCTTTGCCGGGGCAGGTCAGTGGGCAAAACATTTTCAACTGGCCATGAACTGGTGGAAATGGTCCCTGGTCGGCGGCTGGTGGTTCAGCCTGCTGCTGACCATCGCCGGCGCCTTTACCCTGCTGGGTGAAAATGAAGGCAATGCTGGCTGGTACTTCCTTGGTTTTGTTGGCACTGGCCTGATTGTGGGTGGGGCCATATTGCTCAAAGTACTGTTTGTGCTCAACAAGCCGGCCGCAAATCAATCCTGACAATCACCGGGGCCACAGGGCCCCTTTTGAAATGCAATGAAATCACAACATCATGCAGGTCATGGGGCAGTGGACACCCGTAAAACCAAGTCCAACAACAATAAACGACAGAAAATAAGGCAGCTGCCGGAAAAACTGGCCGTCATCGGGTCAATCATCCTGCTGGTCATTGCCTGGGTACTGGGTGGGGCCCGCCTGTCAAATCTGGAAACGGAACAGCTCAGCCACTTACTGCCTGAGAATGCCCAAATCGTAACCACTGACCAGAGTACGCTGAAGATAACCACCAACGCAGGACAGGATACTCAATGGCTCAGTCAGGGGTCAGGGGTTGGCTACGGCGGAAAAATGGATATTGCACTGATGATTGATGATCAGGGTATCATCAAGCAGCTGGCAATCCTCTCCTCCAGGGAGACCGCCTCCTATCTGCAGAAAATCATCGCCGCTAAATTCCCTGAACAGATGGTCGGCCAGTCCATTAACAACATCCTTCAAGTGGATGCCATCAGCGGCGCAACCCTGTCTTCCTCGGCCATTCTACGGGGTGCCAATCTGGCCGCCGAACCGGTGCGACAGGAGCTAATGAACTTAAGTCTGGTGGGTAGCATAAGCCCATGGTCGTATTTTGGCTGGATGGATCTGGTCGCCCTGCTGGCATTTGCTGCCGCTTGGCAGATCAGCAAAACCCGTCACCCACAGCGAAAGAAAATGGAATGGGGATTGATGCTTACCAGCCTGGTGCTGTTTGGTTTCTACGCCTCTGCGCTCTTTTCTTCATCAACACTGGGGATTCTGATTTCCGGCACCTGGATTTCCGGCCTGGGTAATTATACGCCACTTATCCTGCTGGTCCTGACCGTTGTCACCTTGTTGACCACCAACAAAAACCTGTACTGCGATATGATCTGCCCGTTCGGAACCACTCAGCAGTGCCTGGCAAAAATCACCAACCCACCGACGGTGACACTAAAGCACAGTATTTTTACCTGGCTGCCCAGAGTCATTTTACTGGCTGTGCTGGCCGCCGGGCTCTATTTCCGAAATCCGGCAACCATTGCCTACGAACCCTTTGGCATCATGTTCGGCATGACCGGTTCAATCCAGCTGTTCATCCTGACCTTCGTGATCATTCTGACGTCATTGATGATCTACCGGCCCTGGTGCAAAACCCTCTGCCCGGTTGGCGCCATGACGGACTTCCTGAAATTTATCAAAGCCTGGGGTAAGCAGGGTCTGAAAGATTACCAGCGCAAGACAAAGACAACATCAGCTCGCCCGGCCAACAACATACCTCACCGGAGTCTGTCGTAATGGAAAAAGGTTCATTCAGGAAAAGTGTGGCGTTCGCCTTTTTCACCGTTGCCTCAGGGCTGGTTATGTTCAGTGGATTTAATGCTGTCGGACAGTTGAGTAGAACATCCGACAACCTCCAGCCGGTTTATATTACCCAGGAACAGGTGGAAACCTCTACAGAACAGCCAGCGATCAAATTAAACACTGAACAGTGGAAAAAGCTGGATATCATCAAAGATATGACGGAGTAACCGGCTGATGTCAATGTCACCTGCAAGCCGCCTGGTCACTATGGATGGTAATGAAGCGGTCGCTTCTGTCGCCTACCGCTGCAATGATGTGATCGGTATCTATCCGATTACGCCATCTTCTCCCATGTCTGAAACCTGTGAGGTATGGGAAAGTCAGGAAAAAACCAACTGCTGGGGAGTCATTCCCAAAATCATGGAGATGCAGTCCGAGGGAGGCGCTGCAGGTGTGGTTCATGGCGCACTGACCGCAGGTGCCATGTCCACGACGTTTACGTCATCCCAGGGACTGCTGCTGAAAATCCCCAATATGTACAAAATTGCCGGGGAGCTGACGCCTTTTGTCATGCATGTGGCAGCCCGGACCCTGGCAACCCATGCCCTGTCCATCTTCTGTGACCATTCCGATGTCATGGCGGCCCGGCAAACCGGGTTTGCCATGCTGTCTTCCGGTTCCGTGCAGCAGGCTCACGATTTTGCCCTGATCAGTCAGGCAGCAACCCTTGAGTCACGCATTCCTTTCATGCACTTTTTTGATGGCTTCCGCACCTCTCATGAGATCAACAAAATTTCCTGGCTGAGTGATGATCTCATCAAGGCAATGATCAGTCAGGAAGCACTGGACGCGTTTCGACGCCGCGGGCTCACCCCTGATAATCCCTCCATCCGGGGTACCGCACAAAACCCGGACGTATTCTTTCAGGCCAGGGAAGCCATCAACCCTTTCTATCAGGCCTGCCCGGACATTGTGGCTGAGAAAATGTCACAGTTTGCCGAACTGACGGGAAGAGAGTATCGCCTGTTTGATTATTACGGCCATCCGGAAGCAGAGTATGTCATCGTGATCATGGGGTCTGCTGCCAGCACGGTGCAACAGGCGATCGATGAGTTATTGCCACTCAACCAAAAGGTGGGCGTTATTGCCATTCACCTGTTCAGGCCTTTTTCACTGAAGCACTTTCTCGCCGTATTACCCGATACCACCCACTGTCTTACCGTGCTCGACCGAACCAAAGAGCCCGGTTCATTGGGTGAGCCATTGTATCAGGACGTGGTGACGGCCATTTTACAGTCGGGGCGGCAGAACCTTCCCAAGGTCGCTGGCGGGCGCTATGGCCTCTCCTCAAAAGAGTTCAATCCAAGCCACGCCAGAGCTATTTTTGCGGCCATGCGCAATGGTACGTTGCAGCATAACTTTACCGTGGGCATTGTGGATGATATCTCAGGTTTGTCCTTACCCACTCCTCAGACCAGCCTGGAACCAAAACGACAGCTTAATGCTATTTTCTATGGGCTTGGTTCCGATGGAACGGTCAGTGCCAACAAAAATACCCTGAAAATCATCGGAGAACAGACCCCGCTGAATGTACAGGGCTACTTTGTTTACGACTCCAAAAAATCCGGCAGTGTCACCACCTCCCACCTGCGTGTTGATCAGCACCCCATTGAAGCGCCTTACCTGATTCAGCAGGCCAGTTTCATTGCCTGTCACCAATTTGATTTTATTTATCGCCTGGAGATGTTTGAGCAGGCTGCCGAAGGTGCAACGTTGCTGCTCAACTCACCCTGGCCAGCCGAAGATACCTGGAATCATCTCCCACAGGAAGTTCAGGCCGTTATCCTTCAGCGACGATTAACGCTCTACGTGATCGATGCGGCAGCCATTGCCGAAAAGCTGGGCCTGGGTAAACGGCAGAACACCATTTTGCAAACCGCGTTCTTTGCCATCAGCCAGATACTGCCTATGGAACAGGTTCGCCAGCTGTTAAAAGAGAGCATTGCCAAAAGTTATGGGAAAGCAGGCCCAGCCATCGTCGAAGCCAATCAACAGGCTGTTGATGAAACAGAGCAGTATCTGCAGCTGGTCACGATTCCAGAGAGTATCAACAGTACCCTGTTCCGTACACCGGTCATCAGCGAGTACAGCCCTGAATGGGTACAAAAGGTCACGGCCCTGATACTGGCCAATAAAGGGGATGCCCTGCCCGTAAGTGCATTCCCGGTTGACGGCTGCTGGCCAACCGCCACCAGCCAGTGGGAACGAAGAAGTATTACCACTGAAATTCCACAATGGACACCGGAACACTGCACCCAGTGTAACCAGTGCAGTCTCATGTGCCCACACGGTGCTATCCGCAGCAAGCTGGTCAGTCCTGAGCAGCTTGACGATGTGCCTGCGTCGTTTACTTCAATGCCCTATCAATACCGTGATTTCACTGACCAGTTATTCACGTTACAGGTCTCCCCCGACCATTGTACCGGCTGCGGTGTATGCACTCAGATATGCCCTGCGAACCGTAAGGGCGATACCTTAACCATGGTGGCAAAAGCCCCCATTCTGGAAACACAGCGGCAAAACTACGAATTCATGTCGGATTTGCCTGACCTCAAACGGATCCAGCTAAAGCGGATTGACGGACGCAACAGCCAACTGTTGAGACCGCTGTTCGAGTATTCCGGTGCCTGCAGTGGTTGCGGTGAAACCCCTTACATCAAGCTGCTGACCCAGCTGTTTGGTGACCGGCTGATGGTTGCCAATGCCACCGGTTGCTCTTCAATCTATGGCGGCAACCTGCCAACCACACCTTATTCAAAAAACCATGAAGGCCAGGGGCCTGCCTGGGCAAACTCTCTCTTTGAAGATAATGCCGAGTTCGGGCTGGGGATGCGACTGGCCAGCAGCAGCCGCAGGTCCTATGCACTGGAACAGCTGTCATTAATAGCTAACGACCTGCCTGATGAGCAGAAGCAGCAGATTTTGCTGGATGCCTTTGATCACAGTGAGTCCGCTGTTGAACGTCAACGTCAGGCTATTCGGCAACTGGAAGAAACGTTTGGGAACCTGGACTACCTGAAGGATCTGGTGGAGAAAAGCCACTGGATCATCGGTGGCGATGGCTGGGCTTACGATATCGGTTTTGGCGGCCTCGATCATGTGCTGTCCAGTGGCGAAAATATCAACGTTCTGGTCATGGATAACCAGGCATACGCCAACACTGGTGGACAGCAATCCAAAGCGACCCCAACCGGTGCCGTGGTCCGCTTTGCCAACCGGGGTAAACAGGGAAAAAGCAAGGACCTGGCCATGAGCATGATGCTGCAGGGTGGTATTTACATCGCCAGGATTGCCATGGGAGCCAATATTAACCAGACCTTAAAAGCCCTTCAGGAAGCGGCGGATTACCCCGGGCCATCACTGGTGATCGCTTATGCCGCCTGCATTACCCATGGTATCGATATGAGCTGTGGTATTGAGCATCAGCAGCAGATGGTGGATACCGGTTTATGGCCACTGTACCGGTTTGACCCAAGACGCTTTGACCACGGTAAAGCTGCGCTTCAGATGGATTCCAGGACACCCAGAAAGGATGTTCGGGAACTGCTGACCAGCGAGTCCCGCTTTAACCAGATATTACAGAAAAACCCTGCCCGGTTTCAGGCCTATACCGACAGCCTGCGGCAACAGGTTCAACATCAGCACACCCTGCTGAATCAATTAAAGGAATGGAAATAACTTGTATGGCAACTATTGCAGTTATCTACGGCAGTGACACTGGAAACACACGACGGATTTCAGAAATCATCGCTGCGCGGCTAAAAGCGGACTGTCTGGATGTGGCGGACTGTTCTGCAGACAGTCTGACTGACTATGAAATACTGATCTTGGGCGCTCCTACCGTCAATCAGGGCGAACTGCAGCCAGACTGGGATTACTTCATGCCGGATCTGGAAGATGCCGACCTGAACGGTATTCGCGTTGCCCTGTTTGGCCTGGGAGATCAGAAAGAGTACGGCGACACCTTTGTCGATGCCCTGGATAACCTGGCTGAAGCCGTTGAGCAGTCAGGGGCCGAGCTGGTTGGCCAGTGGCCAGTTGAAGGTTATGAGTTCACCGAGTCCCGGGCTGTTCGAGGCAACCACTTTGTCGGATTGGCACTGGACGAAGATAATCAGCCGGAGCTGACCGGGCAGCGCCTGCAGCAATGGCTTGAGAGCATGAATCTGGGTAACTGAACTGCCTCTACAACAGTGGTCATTTATTGACCACTGTCATCACCTTGCCTGCCATTTAACGGCATAATCGTTCAACAGGAAATACTGCGCATGGATTGTTCAAACTGAAAATGAATAGCAAGGATATTGATAGCATCAGCCTAGAAAAACTACGGGAAGACATCGATCTCAACCTGTCGTCCATGGATCAGTTTTATCAACGTCGGTTTGACCTGTCTATACAGCCACATCGCCTTCAATTTAATACCATTATTTATATTGCCTCAGGGAAAGGTGAGCACTTTATTGATTACAAAAAATACAGATTCAAAGCCGGTACCATGTTCTTTTTATCTCGATACCAGGTGCATCAGTTTTGTTACAACCCCGATGTAACCGGCTATGTACTGGCATTCAGTGATGAGACTCTGTTTTTTGGTAATGATGATTCATTAAAAGACCTGATTGTTACTGCATTTTCTGAGATCAATACATTACAGGACCCTGAATTAGCACTGCTTGGACTGTTTCAGGCCCTCTGGCATGAGTTTAACAATCATGACCTGCCCTTTGGTGGCGAAGTGGTCAGAACCCTGTTGCGAACCGTTATTATCAAGTCTCTGGTCAGGGAGCATCAGGCAAAGAAAAACCTCCGGGCAAGTGCTGCACGCTCAACGACGTTCTACCAGCTGAAGTCCATGATTGAGTCTGACTTCCGTCGCTCACGAAATGTGAATGAATACGCCAGAGCGTTGGGAAAGAGTTGCAAACAGATCAACAAAGTCTCCAAGGAAAACACGGGCCACACCGTGAAAGAGCTGCTGGATCATCGCCTTCTGATTGAACTGAAACGACTGCTGGCATTCAGCCACTATTCAATCACTGATATCGCCTTAAATCTCGGTTTTAATGAGGCGACCAATATGACCAAATTTTTCCGTCGTCATACCCAGCTGTCGCCTAAGCAGTTCAGAATGGTGTGCCGTCAGAACGAAGTCAAAGTTTAAGAGACTGACCTGAGGAGTTTGTCTTTGATATATCCCTGTCTTTTAGCTGCCATAGCATTAAATAACAACAGGGTAAGAAAAACAGGATGGCTGGAACCGTTAATAACAGTCCATACCCCAGGGTCAGTGCCATTGGGCCCATGTAAACATCAGCCCCCCCAAGCCCATAGGCCAGTGGTAAAAGACCGGCCACAGTGGTTATTGTCGTCAGCAGCACAGGGCGAAGTCGTGTAGCAGCGCTTTCAACAATCCCGTCAATCATTGCGCTTTCTGATATCTTTTCTGACTCATCGGGGTGTCTATTGAGCCGGTCAACCATGACCAGTGCATTATTTACCACGACACCACAGAGCCCCAGAATACCGATACCGGCAAAAAACGACATTGGTTCGCCATGAACCATTAATGCGAATACAGCAGCAGCGATCGCAAAAGGAATAACCAGCATCACCAGTAATGGCTGCAGCAGAGAACCAAACAGCAGCGCAATAATCACCCAGATACCCACCAGGGCAATGATCACGGCGCTAAGCAATCCACCCAGGGCATCCTGTGTCATTTCCGCTTCACCACCAGCTTCCAGACGAACACCCGGGTACTGGTCTGCAAGTGCCCGAAAGTGTGCAAGGGCATCCATAGCCAGCTGAGCGGCATTTTGCACATCATCATCCAGATCGCCCACAACATAGGTATTCCGGTCTCCACTCCAGTGAGTGATCTCCCGCGGGGTCATCACTGAAGTTACAGCGGCAACCTGTCTCAAAGGAATCTGTCGGCCATCAGCAGATGGAATATCAATATTGGGCAGATAACTGGACTGACGGTATGGACTGTCCAGCCAGGCTTTGATATTTACTTCTTCATCACCCAGCCAGCTGGTCGATGCCTCTCGCCCTTCATAAGCCAAGTTCAGGCTGTTGTTGAGATCATCAACTGTCAGGCCAAGCCTTGCCAGCCAGGCATAGTCCGGTTTAATCAATGTTTGCGGTCTCAGGTTCTCATCCGAATTTTCAAGATCTGAAGTGCCCGGCTGTTGTTCGAGCCACTGCATCAAATCCCGGGCAAGTTGTTTACGACTATCGTCGTTAGAACCAAAAATACGGAACTCTATGGGGTCCGGTGGCGGTGGACCACCCGCATCCACTTTTACATGGACGGCTGTCAGCCCGGCAAACTCCGAAGCGGCTTCTTCCAGGTACTCCGAGACTTCATCAGCATCAAGGGAGCGGCTGCTGACCGGCGTAAGAACAATCAGCCCCGTGGATTCCGGTGCGCCTTCATTAATATGAAAACGTGCAACTTCCGGAGTATTCATCAGAAGTTCCACAAAGGGTTTGTTGATAAGCTTCACTTTCTCCAGGGGTGTCCCGTCGTCCACCTCCAGAGAAAACTCAACCAGACGGGCAGCACCTGTTGGAAAGAAATCCAGAGCAATCTGTCGATACCCGGTATATAAAACTGAAGCAGCAACCCCGATAAAAACCGGAATAAGAATAAAGCGCCCATGCAACGCCTTTCTCAACAGGCGTTGATATCCGGCTTTGCAAACATCAAACCAGTGCCTGCTGGAAGATTCATTTCCGCTGTTGCTATTTCCCAATGTATTTTTTTCCAGCGCCCTGGCCAGGTGAGCAGGCAGCAGAAAGGTTACATCCAGAAAAGACATCAGCAATGCCATGATGACCGTCAATGGCAGGACGGCATAGGTTGCCCCAAAGTCTCCCCCCATAAACAACATGGGAAGAAAAACCAATACGGTGGTTAACAGGCTGGTAATGACGGGCCTGAATACCTGCATATATCCTTCAACCGCCGCTTTCTCAGGAGTAAGTCCTCGATGCCAGGCCTGATCGATACTTTCTGAGACCACGATTGAGTCATCAACGATGATGCCAATAATCAGCAGGATTGCAGCCAGAGTGACGCTGTCCAGGGAATAACCAAACAGCAGCAGCATGGTGACGGTACCAAAGACACAAACCGGCAATGATGCGGTGATCCACGGCGCCAGGCGATGCTGCATGGAAATAAACAACACGGCCAGCACCAGAACAATACCGATCAAACCATTGTTCCTGACGACCTGAAAGCGTGCGTCAATTTCTTCGGCAAGATCCAGGGACCAGTCATAGGTCAGTCGACCATTACTGATGTTCTGCTCTTCCGCCAGCAATGATTTGACCGCAGCTACCGTGTCCAGTGTATCCCCGGACTCCGTTTTAAACAGCGTAAAGCCAATACCCTGCTGGCCATTGACCGTAAAGCCCTGCAGCTGACGCTCAAAACCATCAGTCACTTCGGCGACATCACTGAGCCGGACAGGGCCTCCTCCCGGCAACAGTGAAACAATGACGTCCGAAAGTTCCTCAATAGACTGTACCTGCGTCAGGGTCAGCAGGTTCTGCTCTGACTGCCAGGACTCCACCACGCCACCACTGCTGGAAATATTTCGGGCACTGATGGCTCTGACGACTGCTTCCGGTGTTAAACCATAGGACTGCAGACGATCCGGCACCAGCGACACAATAAATTCACGTTTGGGAAAACCGGTTGAGGTGATTTTCCCGATACCCGGAACCGTACGCAGCTTCTTTTCAATCTGCCGGGCTGATTCACGAAGCTCGGCAAATGGCATGTCTCCCGATAACCCCAGCGTCATAAACTCGAACGTCGCCGTATTTTCCGCCTCTACCAGGGGAGAGTTTTCAAGGTCTGCCGGAAGACCGGTAACGCGATCGACGGCATCTCGAATATCCTGATTCACCTGGTCAATGTTTTCACCATCACGAATACGGATCTCAATCTCGGAATAACCATCAATCGATGTCGACAGATACCAGCCAAGGCCCTGAACCGACTTCAACTCTTTTTCAATGCGGTTGGTGATTTCAAGTTCAATCTCTTCTGCTGAAACACCGGGATATTCCGTAATAATGGCCGTTTCACCCTGTTTTGAAGCGGGCAGTTCCTGCAGGCTGATAGTAAACAGCGAGGCGACCCCGGTCAGGCAGATCATAAACAGCATCAAACTGGCGAAAAAACGCTGCCTGACAAAGAAGTAAAGAATGGTCTTCATCACTCCTCCTCAGCCACAAGGTTGGTAAGAGATACTTCAGCATCCACCGTAAACCCGGGACGAAGTATCATTCCCGGGTTATCAATGACAATCTCGACGGGATAACTGTTTCTGGTGGTATCAGTCTGAATAGCAATCGTCCTGATATAGCCTGAAAAGTAGTGACCTGGAACGGCTTCCGCAGTTAACGTGACGCCCTGACCTGATGCAAAGCTGTTGACGTGCTCTTCCGTGACATAAACGACAGCTTTTAGTTTTTCTATCTGCTCAAGCTGATACAGCTTTTGCCCTGAATGAACCCAGTCCCCTTTATTAATGAGCCGTTCACTGACCCAGAGACCGTTCTCTGCTGTGATTTGGGTACGCGCCAATGCCAGCTCGGCCTCACCCAGTGACACTTCCTGAAGCCTCAGGTCCGCTTTGCTGACCAGATAGTCTGCTTCAGCATTTTCAAGCTGTTCTCTGGCCAAATTATTTTGTGCCACCAGACGCTTATACCGGTCATACCGGCTCTTTTTTACCACCAGCTCAGCATTAGCCTGAGCCAGACTGGCCCTGGCCCGTTCCATAGCCAGCAGATAATCCTCCTGGTTTATCGTAACCAGAGAGGTTCCACCTGATGTCTGTTCACCCACATCATGGGCGTAGCTTTCTACAACACCATCAACCTGAGAGACAACAGCAATGGATTCAAGGCTCTGCAGACTGCCCATGACATGAAGTACGTCTGCACCTGACGAATTAAAGGCTGGTTCTGGATAAGAAGGTGACGATGCGATTACTGATAACGGAATACTGACCAACAATACTGTGGCCAATCGAAGAAGAACTGGCGATTTCATAACATAGACCCCAGACAAATGCCTTTTTGGGGGCAATGTAACCAGTCATACCTCTTAAAAATGTCACAACGTGCTTTTTAGATAGCCTTTAAAGACATCACGAGTCAGGACTAAAATTGATCATTGCCAGACATCCCTGCTGATCATCCCGGGAACTGATGGAAAAGCTCCACCCCTGTCGTGCACAAATATCGTTGACCATCATCAGCCCAAGGCCATGGCCTTCATGCTCTTCAGGGACACTCTCAATACCTGGCCCGGTATCCAGGGCACTGAAGCAGTGATTATCCAGTCGAAACAGAATCTCTCCGAAACGGGTGTAACCAAACGCATTTTTAATCAGGTTGCCCAGCAATATCCTGACCACAGTTGCTGGCACATTTAATGTGATAGCAACTGTGGCATTGATATGTACCTGAATCGCTTTATCCCGGATCAACAGCCGGTGCTCATCAACCAGCTGCTCAATAAACGCCTGATCCAGTACAGTGGTGACATCTTCTGGAAATGGGGTTTGCCTCACCAGGCTCAGCAGTGTTTCAGTAATGTCCTGCATATTCTGGCAGGATGTCTCAAGACGCTGTCGTTGTTTATCAATAAACGGTTTCTCAATAACCGATGACTCGCGCGACACCCCGAGCAATGTAGCCACCCCCGAGATCACCATCAGCGGTGTGCGCAGCTCATGACTGACATAACGGCTGAACGCTCTCTCCCGTTGAATAGACGCATAAATTCTCTGTCGATAATCATTCAGCGCATCCACCAGCTCAGCCTGCTCTTCTGTGGTAATCACCGCAGGTTCAATCGGAGCAAGGTCATCAGCCCGACTCTCTTTGATCACTCTGGCGAGTCCGTGCAACGGCGCTGCAAGATGGCCGGAAATCCGATAAATCAACAACCAGACTCCCGCCAGTATCAGTAGTGAATAGAGGATGACACCCGCGATCAGAGACCGCTCTTCCAGTTCAGTGATGGTCACTCGCGCGCTGTCCTCAACGATATAGAGAGGCGCTAACTGTCCATTAACCATCATGGTTGTGGACATAACCGTGGCAGAGTCTCCCGTTCTTGAACCCGGTTCCTGATAATTAAAATCCTCTACACCTTGCCATTGGGCAGAGAAGCGTTTTTGAAATTCAGCCGGTGTATCTTCATAACGTTCATAAGCGACGGTCAGGTGATCAAGAACCAGAGGCCCCTGAAACCCCTGTTGATATTCCTTGATGGCAAAATCACTGATATAGGCAAGACGACGACTACTGACTTCATCTTCCGTAATGTGCAGCGTGGCATAAAACAGCAGAAAATTGATCAACAGAACTACGCCAATGACAACGCAGAAAGCCATTGTCATTTTCCACTGCAGGGAGAGCAGCTTTCCTCTTTCAAGGATCTTGTTAAGCAATTGAGATAATCCTGTTTTCTACTCTTTGGTCGAAAGCGTTGCCTGAAGACGGTATCCCACCTTGGGAACCGTAGTAATCATTGCCTGTTCAAACGGCTTATCAACAGCCACACGCAGCTGATAGATATGATTACGCAGAGCATCACCATCGGGTGGCTCATCCCCCCAGATGGCGTACATCATCTCTTCCCGGGTCACCAGGTCAGGAGACTTGCTGATCAGCAGCTTGAGTAGTGTAAAGCAGGTAGGGTTCAGAGGGATATCCTGGTCACCACGTCTGGCGGTATGATTCCCCAGATCAAGTGCCAGATCTTCAAACACAAGAGCATCGCTGAAGGCACCCGGACTATTGCGACGAACCAGTGCCTTGACCCTCGCTTCCAGGATTTTAAGGTCAAAGGGCTTAACCAGATAATCATCCGCTCCTTCTTCAAACCCCTGCAGGGTATCATCCGTCGTATCACGGGCGGTCAGCATCAGAACAGGCGTAGTAATCCGTCGTTTCCTGAGTTCACGACAAACCTGGTAACCGTCCATCCCCGGCAGCATGATGTCGAGAATAATCACATCAAAATATTGTTCACTGGCCAGTTCCAGCCCATGCCGACCATCCGCTGTATAGTCCAGCTGATGACCAAAGGCTTCAAAATAATCGAGAACGATACCGGCAATTTCCCGGTTATCTTCAATCAACAGCAGGCGCATACTGCGATACCTGTTTTCATAATCCGTGGCTCAAAACCATAACCGGCCTGCTTATACCAATTCCACCTTCTAAACATGAACTGCGCAGCCATTTTGCACCACTGGTTCTTCGTTGGAATTCCTCGCAACAGCCCCGCTATTACTCGTCATTCCGCCTTGCCCAGCCGCCCAGAATGGCTTGCTCGATATCATATTTAGAAAGCGGAATTGGTATTACTTTTCCGGCCTTGGAAACCCTTCCAGAATCTTTGCCACCGCCTCATTAATTCGTGCGGTTCTCTGTTCCGGTGAGAGATCTTCCTGAATTCTGGCTCTGGAGCGTCCACGCCAGACGACCTGTTTTGTTTCCGGATCAATAATATCAATGATCAGAGAGCCTTCTTCATATTCCTGAACACGGCTGTCAGTGCTGACACCGAGTCCCCATGGGCTGAAACCATAACCGAAAGAAGTGGTCACCTGTCGTTCTTCCCTGCGGGTTTTCTGGCTGGCGATGTAATTGACCAGAAAGTCGACATCTGCTTTATCGGAGTCGACACGTTGAAACCCTCGAGTCTGCAGAACACCATCCACCGCGTTGTGAACACGCTGATCCATCAAGGCTTCAAACTGATACCCCAGTTTTTGGGACTCCTGTGTTGGCTCAATCCAGCGATAAGTGGTCAGGCCTGTCAGTGAACGTTCAGTATCATAGTCCCAATCTACTTTCTGGGATGCACAGCCAGCCAGAACCACCGTCAGAAGTACCACGATACTGCCAGTTATTTTTCTTACCACAGACATACTCTCTCCCTCAGGCTTACCATCACCAGCATCATGCCATTTCCTGACGTTACATCCGACACCTATTACAAATGATTTGCAGTGAATCCACAGAGATTGGTAGGCTTTGCGGAAAATACTCAGGAGTCTGACCGAGAATAGCGCCCGTCTAGGCGACCCCGTAGCGAGAATGGCAGAAAATTGAGGATAAGAATTCCGTTTTGCGAAGTTAATAGTGGTTCTATTTGCTGAACAAAACGGAATTTTTAGACCAATTTGCTGCCACCACAGTAGGGTAGTCTATTCTCAGTCAGCCTCCCAGAGTCCTGTGAAATACACTGAGCAAAGTCATTATGAGCGTTACTATTTTTCATAACCCACGCTGTTCAAAATCCCGCCAGACCCTGAGTATTCTGGAAGAACAGGGGATCACTCCTGAGGTGGTACTGTACCTGGAAACTCCTCCGGACGCGAATCAGTTGAAAGCCATTCTGGGCAAACTGAGCATCAATGCCCGAGACCTGCTTCGTAAGGGTGAACAGGAGTTCAAGGATAATAACCTCAAAGACCCATCCCTGACTGAAGAGCAATTGATCAACTTTATGTGCGAATTCCCCAAGTTGATTGAACGCCCCATTGTGATCAATGGAGAAAAAGCCAGAATTGGCCGCCCCCCAGAGTCAGTCATTGAAATTCTCTGAAAGCGAACCAAACAATAATAAATAGACCTTGAATCAGGGCCAGACATGTTCATAGCAGTATATGAATTTGAGATTAAAAAAGGGTCTGAGGCCAGGTTTCGCAAAGCATGGCTGGAAGTGACCAAAGTCATTTACCAGCAATGTGGAAGCTTTGGCTCAAGACTGCATACTTCAGACGACTCGAACATTCTGGTCGGCTATGCTCAATGGCCAGATCGTGAGCAGTGGGAAAAGGATCATGAGCTGACCGATGCCCTCTATCTTGTGGCCCGTCAGAAAATGAGAGACTGTCTTGTTCAGTCAAAGACCGTCTACAAGCTGGAAGTGAGTGATGACTATCTGCAGGCGTATTCAGCAATAGCAACATGCGCCTGATCATTGTCCCTGCGAACCCTAACAAGAGATGAACATAAATAACAATGCAGCAAAAAGCTAACCGGATCTATCAAGTCTGCCTTGCACTCTATGCAGGTCTGATTCTCTCTCTGCTGGCAGAGACCTGGTGGTTGAACCCTCCACAGGGCTCCATCCTGGGTATATCCGCCCTGCAGTTACTGCCCTTACTGCTGCCTCTTCCCGGCCTTTTGAAACGAGGTTTGAAAGCAGCATCCTGGCTCTGCTTTATCCTCTGCTTTTATTTCATCAGTGGCGTTCTTGATGCCTGGTTCCGTCCGGAACAGCCACAGGGCTGGTTGATCACCGGATTCAGCGTCCTGTTATTTATCGGTTCTATGGTGTTTATCCGCTGGCAGGCTCAAGCGAACAGAGCCCGTTTAGCGGAGAGTTAATACAGAATCAGGCTCACCCCCTTTTTGGTCTGGGCCTGATATCCTCAACTCCACACGCCCGGAATCGATGCCCACCCTGTTCATCTCTTTTTTCAGATAGTCAAACCTGGCCTTTTGTAATTTCTCTATTTGATCAGGTGCCTTTGGCCAATTTTTAAGCAACCACTTTTCAGCCTTCTGAACACGTTGTTCTGGTGACTGTTCACCCACTTCAGGAATCTTCTGGTGCTGCCGTGTCGCCAGATACATCTGCTCCATCAGCGTTGCCCGTACTTTGGGCGGAATGGGAGATGCGTCAGAAGGCTCCGCTGAACTCGTCGCGGAGTATAACTCCTGCAACGCCTCTTCCAGCTCATGACGAGAAAGTTCTGGTCCGTCCTGAGATTCAGAGACATTCACATCAACCGATAGGTTTAATTCGGGCCGTTGAGCCAGAACCTTCTTCAGGTGTTCCAGATTTGTGAGAGACAACTCCGTCAATGTCGCTTTTCCGGCTTCATGATGAAGTTCAGGTTTAAGTTCATGACCTGTCGACTGGGAAAGGTAGTCGAAGGGTTCACTGGCAATTGTCATAAAACGCTGCCCAATCACCAGATAGATACGCTTAGGTAATGGCGTATCCGATTTACCGGGTTTAATGGAAAAAGGGATAACGGCTTTACCCGATTTATCCGTTATCAGGGCTTTTAATAATTGGATGGATGAAAGCGGCGGGTCATTTGAGATCTTCTTTGTCTTCCAGTCCGAAATATCAACCTGCCCCCCATGTTTCAGGCTGTTATAGCTCAAGTCAAACCGGGTGCCCTGCATAGTATAACCGGCAAAGACCGAGTATTTTTTTAAAGGCCCTGCCAGACGGGCATTGTTAAGCTGAAAGGTAAAATCATTATCAGAACCGGATAATTGCCCGCTCAACTGAACATTCCCGACATTGGCCAGTGCTGCATTAGCCTGATACTTCCAGGCATCTTTTTCCCTACCTTTCTTCGAAAGCGCCTTTGCAACCAAGCTCCCATTCAATTTTTCAAATACCCAGGGAGAAGGACCGCTTTCAAGTTCCAGTCGACTGTCGTTAATCGAAAGCGAAGTAATGAAAGCAGGTAAGATTTGCTGTAACTGAACCGGGAAGCGAAGCACCTCTGCTGCCAGTGCTTCAGGCACCCTAAGGTCAAGGCCTGAAACAGACAGCTCAGCGGTAGACTGCTCAGGATCATTGCCAACAAACAGAGCATTGTTCAGTTGCCACTGCTGCCACTCGGCAGACATTCCCGACAACTTTCCAGACAAGAGTAGCTGCCCACTTTGCCCTTCTGCATTGCCCTTCAAGATCAAGCCGTTTTGCTTACCCCAAGACAGTGATAATGCAGCACTCATTGTCCCTGAAAGGCGATCATTGGAGAGATGTTCATTATCAAGCCCTGACCATGCGTTAAGGGGAACTGACTTCACCAGCGTCGACAACGACAGATCGACCAGCTGCAGCCCACCACTCAGTAATCCCTCACTCACCTGGTAAGAACCGGAGAAACGCCAGTGTTCTGCATCACGGTTATCCAGCTGAATCTTGAGTCTGTTGCCATCTTCTTTTGTGAGAGTCAGTTGATCAAAGCCAAGGGGCTGAGCTATTCCAGTGAGTGAAAGGCTGCCGCTGTTAACGGACAACATCTGGAACCAGTTTGGCAGGGCAAACACGGTAAGGTCCGGATCAATGGCGATATTGGCACTGTCAAGTTCGATTGCACTGAGTGATTCGATGTTTTCACCCAACCAGGGACCCCACCAGTGACGATAGTTCAAAACAAAGCTCAATCGCTCTGCACTGAGTTGAATGCCCTGTACCTGGAACTCAACCTCATTAACCGAAAGTGTTCGCTGCCATGGATCAAAAGCGATTTCTTTATCGATAAAGAGTTGCCCGGTCTGCTGGTTCAAGCGGGTCAGTACCCGATCAGAAACCTGGGAAAACCAGAGCCACCCGACCAGAAAGAGTCCCCCAATCAGCAGGTACGACACCAAAGCGACAGGGTTAAGCAGCAGTCTCCTTTTGGTCGGCATGGTCAACTCTTCAAGAATGGAGAAGTACGGTCAGCAAAGATGGGTCTGTATTCACCATCTCATGACTTCCTTAACAAAGGGAATGGTGAGCTTGCGCTTGGCACGCAGAGAAGCACTGTCCAGTTTCTGCAACAGGGTAAACAGATTGCCCATATCCCGGGAGCCGCGATGAATAATAAAACGGGCAACCTCATCACTCAGGTCAAAGCCACGGTAATGAGCCCGGAGTTTCAGTGCTGAGACTTTGTCCTGGTCATCCAGAGGATGAACCTGAAAGACCATGCCCCAGCCCAGACGGGAAACCAGGTCCTGAAGTTGAATACCCAGGGCCTTGGGAGGATTGTCAGCCGCCACCAGAAAACGGGTCCTTGAGTCCCGGAGACGGTTAAACAGATCAAACAGCGCCTCTTCCCACTCATCGATACCGGCCACTTCGCCAATATCATCCAGGCAAACCAGCTGCAGCCGCTCAATACCTTCCAGAAGCTTCGGGGAGTAGTGAACCAGCTCTTTCATCGGCAGATAAATGCTTCTGCCGCTGCGACGGTCCACCTGATGGCAGGCTGCCTGAAGCAGGTGACTGCAACCGACGCCTTTGGGGCCATAGAGGAAAATAAACTGTTCGGATTCGATGCCGGGAACCGATCTGTCCATATCAAGCAGATTGACCAACGTCTCATTTCGCCCACTGTAGAAGTTGGCAAACGTGGCATCGTCTCTTAACTGGACACTGAGCGGTAGCTGCACAGGCAAACTCATAATGGACATCAAATCCGTAAAGGTAGTGTGAGTTCTCTTTTTCTGATCACTTCGTTACTGTCAATCGAACAGTTCCAAATGCTGACAACAGAAACTGTAACGTTACAAAAGACAGGAACACAATAAAACCGTTCAATTATCAACCGGTATTGACGGATATCAATAGACCGGTCAATAAATCGACTTCAGCCCTATTTAGCAACCGCTTTTACCATATATGGACTGTTTATTAAAAGAAAAAGATCATGACAACAAAAGTGTATCAGTCTTCCTCTTCGACTGCCCCGGCATGATAAAGGTCACTGGCCTTATAGTTTCTATGCAGGTGGCGCAAGAGTACCATAATTATTGCGGCCATGGGCAGTGCGATGAGCATTCCGACAAAGCCAAACAGTTGTCCACCCGCCATCAAGGCAAAAATAACCGCTACCGGGTGCAGACCAATTTTATCACCCACAAGCAAGGGCGTCAGAACCCAGCCCTCTAATGCCTGCCCCACCATGAATACAACAACAACCAGCCCTGCCCCCATATAGCCATCAAACTGAAACAGTGCAACAACCATCGCTGCAGCAAACCCCAGGACAAATCCCATATAAGGGATAATGCTCGCCAGTCCGGCAAGCATGCCAATCAGGATAGCGAACTGCAGGCCGATCATGGTCAGTCCCAGGCTGTAAATGATACCCAGTGCCAGCATGACCATCAGCTGTCCCTTGAGAAAGGCACCCAGTACTTCATCGCACTCATTCACCAGGGTCACAGCCACTGGCTCGACATTCCGGGGCAGCATCATTTTCAGGTTGTCCATCATCTTGTCCCAGTCCCGCAGCAGGTAAAAGGTCACTACGGGAATAAGAAACAGATTGGCCACAAACCCAATCAGCGCAATGGAGGACCTGGAAACGGAAATACCCAGACTAGCCAGCAGTCCACCGGCTTTCTGCCATTGCCCAGCCAGTCTTTTGGAGAGTTCACCAAAATCAAAGAGAGAGGGATCAATCTCAATGTATTTCTGAATGTACGGAAGCGCATTTTTCTCAATCCAGGCTTCCCACACCGGCAACAGATGGATGACCGTCTTAATCTGATGGGCCAGTGTCGGAATCACCACCAGCAGCGCCGTAATCAGCACCCCGAAGATCAGCAAAAAAACGCAGACCACCGACATGGTTCTAGACAGCCCTTTGGACTCAAGCCAGTCAGCCAGGGGGTCACCAAGATAAGCCAGTACCATACTGACGACAAAAGGCGTCAATACCGGCCCCAGAAAATGAACAACCAGGAAAAGTGCCAGCGCAACAGCGGCAACCATATAGCGCTGATGAAGAGTAAGATTCATCGTAAAAGTCCTTGAACAGGAGCGCCCTGCAGCTTATCCACGATGATGTCTGCGAATCCGGCGTACCCCTTTTTTGCCCCACTCAACAACATACTGTAAACCACTGCCAATGGTAAACAGGGCAACCAGCGGCTGAAGTATCAAAACCGGCTTTGAATAGTTTAATGCTGCTGAAACCAGGGCGGTCATTATCAGACTGAGCTGGAGCAAAGTACACAATTTCCCCAGACGACTGGGTTTAAACTGAATCGATCCGGCTACCCAGTGATAAACAAACGTTCCTGCAACAATCAGAATATCACGCCCCACCACCAGCAGAGTCAGCCAGAGAGGCAAGGCTTTAATAAACGTCAGTGATAGAAATGCGGAAACCAGCAGAACCTTATCGGCCAGAGGGTCCAGCATGGCCCCCAGCCGACTTTGCCAGCCATAACGTCTGGCCAGGAATCCATCCAGGGCATCCGATAAAGCAGCAATGCCAAAAAGGGAGATTGTCCACACTGGCCTCCCCGACAGAATAGCCAGAGTAATAGGGCCAGCCAACAGCAGGCGAATAATGGTCAATATATTAGGTAAATATTGAAACTTCACCGCAATACCCGACTTCAGCCTCCAGGGAAAACGCCCCTCTCACCCGGGAAGCACCATATAATGAATGTGCATTTTCATTGTATTTATAATGACCGCATGCCCTGCGGAGAAAGCGCCATTACCAAAAGAGGCGCTCATCGGAATCCATAAAAACCAGAATGCTAACCGGAAATCCTGGTCAGGTATTAATCAAAGGCCTGATCTGACTCATCGAGTCCAGCGATACACCAGTGTCGCGGAAGATGCTGTCAGAGAACCATTGATACCCTGCATACCCTGAGATACAACACGAAGGTTTCTTCCCAGCGCCAGGGCATCAGCCAGCTGACTCTCAGAACCATCAATAACCAGTTCCAGTTCAACTGTAGAACCTGCTACCCGATGAACCGATACATCACGAACAGCCGTTATCCGCTCAAGGTATTTACTCAGGGCGGCATAATCTTCCAGGCTGGAGATATTCTCTACCACCAGCAACGTGTTACCACTGGCATCCGAGGCATCAATGGCATAATGCCGGGACAGGTTGGTCCCCACCAGATCAGCCGCCAGTTGTGTAACGGCAACAGCATCAAGGCCATCAACCGCCACCGACTGATTCATCCCTCGGAATATCAGACTCAACCGACCATAAAAGAGTTCATTATTTTGCGATAAGCGACCAGTCAGAATCGATTCAGAACCATAGCGCCGGGAAGCATCCTGCAATTTGCGGGTAAAGCCACCCCATACATCGACGGTTGAAATTGCCGCAGCATCTTCAAAGTCCATTAATGGAAAAAGCAAAGGTAAGCCCCGCGCCTGAAAGCTCTCAGCAAACACCCCCGGAAAGAATCCTGAAGCATTGACAATGGAACGCTGCCCGCCATTCTCCACCGCCAGCCATATCAGTGTCGACGGTCTGCTCTGTCCCCAGATGGCCACACCGGCACTTCGCAGCAGGCGGTTGATCGCCTGCTCATCAAAAGCAGCCTGAAAGTACTGTTGACGGTTACCGGATGACTCATCGGTACGAAAACCAAACTTACGGATGTAGGCTTCCGGCTTAGCCAGTGCACTTCTTACCACGCTGTTGGAAAGCACCTCACGCTGTCCGGCCACTTTCACCAGCACACTGGCCAGCGCCTGATTCATGGCATCAGCCCTCTCCTGGTAACCTTGTCCGGACACAGGCACTTTCTGACTGTATAACCCCTTGACCGTGGCTGCACTGGCGTTTTCAGGCAGTGTGGACAGAACAAGAAGACCAAGTATCAGACAGGCCGCTTTACCTGTTGAACGAACGTTAAGAGCGGACATGAAGCTCAATTGGCTTATCACGTTTTGAAAGAAAGCTTTGCATCGCATAGCCACAGGCATCAATAAAATCCTGTATGTAAAAATCAAATGAATGCCATTCTGCCATAAATCGCGCAAAAAATACTGCTTTTGCCACCCACTGGGAGCCTGACAACACTCTGACAGCAGTTGCACGCGTTTCTATTGGCACTTAATTACCAAAAATACTATCAGACATAAGCGACAATTCGGCAACAGCATTGCGATAAATACCACACCCTCCTAGAATAGCCACCTTCATCCACCCAAACCGTTTTGGACTGAACACAGCCCCAGGCCAGTGTACAGTCCAGATTAGAATACTGCCGGCACTGTCGGTAGTAGAAAGCTCTGGCAACAAGCGGATTCATATCTATGAACAAATCGGATTCCACAACCTCCCTGAGTTACAAGGATGCAGGTGTCGATATCGACGCTGGAAACGCTCTGGTTGAGCGAATTAAACAGGTTGCAAAGGCCACTGCCCGCCCTGAGGTGATGGGTGGCCTGGGAGGTTTTGGAGCGCTTTGCCAGCTGCCAGCCGGGTATAAAGAACCGGTTCTGGTTTCCGGTACCGACGGCGTGGGCACCAAACTGAAGCTGGCCATGGACCTGGGCATGCATGACGATATCGGTATCGATCTGGTGGCCATGTGCGTCAACGACCTGCTGGTCTGCGGTGCTGAGCCCCTGTTCTTTCTGGACTATTACGCCACCGGCAAATTGAATGTGGATGTGGCAGAACGAGTGGTTACCGGTATTGGCAAAGGCTGTGAACAGTCTGGCTGCGCCCTTATTGGTGGAGAAACGGCCGAAATGCCTGGCATGTACCAGGGGGATGATTACGACCTGGCTGGTTTCTGTGTCGGCGTGGTGGAAAAGTCGGAAATCATTGACGGCAGCAACGTTTCCGCTGGCGATGTGTTGATCGGTTTGAAATCCAGCGGACCACACTCCAATGGTTACTCACTGATCCGCAAGGTTCTCGAAGTGGCCGGTTCCGACCTCAATGCCACACTGGAAGGCAAACCCCTGGCTGAGCACCTGATGGCGCCAACCCGCATTTACGTCAAATCACTGCTGCAGCTGCAGAAAGAGTTGCCTGTTCATGCCATGGCCCACATTACCGGGGGCGGCCTGCCAGAGAACCTGCCACGGGTAATCCCAAAGGGTTGTCGTGCGGTTATCGACACACAGAGCTGGGAAATCCCGGCGATCTTCCGTTTCCTGCAGGAAAAGGGCAATATTGAGGCCTTTGAACTGTACCGCACCTTTAACTGCGGCATTGGCATGGTACTTTGCATTCCTGCAAACCATCAGGAGCAGGCAATGCAGCGCCTGTCAGAACTGGGCGAAGAAAGTGTCATTATTGGCCATATTGAAACTGCAGACAGCGATAGCGATTCTGTCGTTTTTCAATAACCGGAACTTTTAAGATTCCTACCTGACCAATATCTGGCCTGTGCAATAGTAATATCGCTCAGGCCTAGGAGGCTGTCGGACTTAACCGGCCGTAGCGAGAAAAAGTCCGGTTTGAGCCAGTTGTTATGCTGATTTGAGGCGAATAGTGGTTCTATTCAACGAAGAGTAGCATAAAAAATAACCAAATCCGGCTTATTCGCAGTAGGTCAGTGTTAAATCCGACAGGCTCCTAGCGGACTCCAATCATAAAACCATCGAAAGCATTCAGGAAACAGCAGTGAGCGAGAAAAAGCGAGTTGTCGTTCTGCTATCAGGAAACGGCAGTAACCTTCAGGCACTTCTGGATCAAGAACACAACTACAGTTATCAAGTTGTCGGGGTCATCAGCAACGTACCAGAGGCTTATGGGCTGGAAAGGGCCAGACAGCACAAAGTGGCAGCCCTTGGCCTGGACTACAAGGTCTTTTCGTCCCGGGGCGCTTTTGACCAGCGGCTGGTGGAAGAAGTTAACCGCTTTGACCCGGACCTGGTGGTACTGGCCGGTTATATGAAAATTCTCAGCCCCGAGTTTGTGGAAAAATTCGCCGGTCGACTGATCAATGTTCACCCATCCCTGTTACCTGATTACAAAGGCCTCGGTACCTACCGCCGGGTGCTTGCTGATAAAAAGCCAAAACATGGCTGCACCGTTCACTTTGTCACACCAGAGCTGGACAGTGGTGCCCATATCATTCAGGCTTCACTTAATGTCGAGCCCACCGATAATGAAGATAGTCTGAAACAGCGTGTTCAGGCCATGGAGCACCAGATTTATCCCCTCGCTGCACACCTGATCACGTCCGGCAGGCTTCAGCTAAAAGGTGATAAGGCGGTACTGGATGATCACCCCATTGACCCGCTGGGCTACCAACTGCAGGAAAACGCCCTGGAACTGGCATGATTAATCAGGTTCAACCATTTTTTCATCTCCACAAAACGAGCATGAAAAGCACGATGACCACTCACCTCGACCAATACCGGGTGCGCACTCTGACAGCAGCACTTGCCCTGTCCCTGCTGGCCGCAGGGGATACGGGTTTTGCCGCCACCAGCACAAGCCCGGTGCAAAAGCCTGCCAGCGTGAAAGCCCCCGCTTTCACGCTCAAGCCCTATTCCGCAAGCTACAAGGCATCCATCAAAGGCGTACCCTTTGGTGGTTCCGGCGAACGATCCCTGACCAGAAATGCCGACGGCACCTGGACGCTGGAGTTCAGTGCCGATGCGACGTTCTTTGGTATGAAAGAGACCAGCCATTTTGCCAGTGAAGGAGCACAGCTGGTCTCCAACCAGTACGTCCAGCAACGAACAGGGCTTGGCAAAAAACCAACGGAATACGCCACCTTTGACTGGGCCAGCAACAAGGTTAACTGGCAGCAGGGTGACAGGCAGTGGTCGATGGACCTGAAACCGGAAACACTGGACAACCTGAGCTATCAGCTGAAACTGCGTATGGACCTGGCTGCTGCCCATGGCAAGCAGCTCAGCTATGACGTTGCCGATGATGATGAAGTCTACCAGCGCAAATTCATTATTGAAGGCGAAGAGACCTTAAAAACCGACCTGGGCAATCTGAAAACCGTCCGGGTGAAAATTCAGCGTAAAAGCGACAATCGCGCCACCTGGATCTGGTTTGCCAAAAACCATGATTACTTTCTGGTAAAGCTACTGCAGGAAGAAAAGGGCACGGCCTACACCATTGAGATCAAAGAGGCTTCCATTGACGGCAAGCCACTGAAGAAGAAGCAGACGACAAAATTGTCCGAACGCCCCAAACATCCCTAAACAACATCAATCCAGTTTAAAAAACCTGAAGGAGCCTGAAGTGCGATTTCTTCACACCATGCTGCGTGTTGGTAACCTTGATCGATCTATCCAGTTTTACACTGAAATTCTCGGTATGAAGCTGCTGAGAAAACACGATAACGAAGAATACAAATACACCCTCGCCTTTGTTGGCTATGCCGATGAGTCCGAGCAGGCCGTGATTGAACTGACCTACAACTGGGGCACTGAACAGTACGATATGGGTAATGCCTTTGGCCATGTTGCCCTGGGTGCGGATGATATTTATGCCACCTGTGATGCTATCCGTAAGGCCGGTGGCAAGATCACCCGTGAGCCAGGCCCGGTGCTGGGTGGTACGACCGAGATCGCGTTTGTCGAAGATCCGGACGGCTACAAAATCGAGCTGATCCAATCCAAAGCCGCTTCTGAAGGTCTTAACGGCTAGTCCAGAAAAGCGCTAATCATCGTACAGCGTACACACCCTCACCCTGAGGGTGTTTCAAAGGCATTAAGCCTTGAACCACAAAGACACTAAGACACAAAGGAAGCTCTTTTATTGACTGAGCGTGGCTAAGGTAAACGCAGGAAAACCTTCGTGTCTTTGTGGTTCCCTGCTTTTAAAGTCTTTTTAAGACACCCATGTTCTAACAAATCACTACTGAACGTATTAATGGGTAATTAGCCCTACTTCCTTTATTGTTGAAGTGAGTGGTAAATTAGTTCCGTGGTATCAGAGCCTGTAATACTCCAGGCAGAGCCGCAGAACTAATAAACGACATGGATGCCACGATGCCACGTCTTCGCAACCTCATCATACTGACTGCGTTATCATCACCGCTGATCACCAGCTGCTCGACGGAGCAGGCAAGCAGCTACGCCGCCAATTATGTAACCAAAGCGGCACTGAAAGAGCTTGGCCCTGCCGGTGATGCGATCTCTATGGGTATGAGCCTGGAAAAGGACGTGATTGGTTTTGAGGCGCTTGTGCGTATCTTAATCAAGGAAGCCCGGGTAACCTGGGGGGATGAAAAGAAGGCCAGCAGCAAAGAATATGTGAAATACACCAACCACTACCGAACCCGGGTATTTGTTGATTTTGAAACCGGTAAGGTGCATGTGGAAACCCTGGACCGCAACGACTTGCGAAAAGCAATCGCCGCGATTCTGTTGACGCCCTATGCGCCTGAACAGGTGGACCTGTTCAGTGATAAAGACGTACCGGTGGGTGAAGAACCCATGCTCTATGGGCAGGTACTGGATCATGAAAACCAGCCCATTCGCTGGGAGTGGCGTGCATTACGATTCGCTGACCACCTGATTCAAAACGATCTGATCACCCGGCAATCGTCAAAAGGCCGTGTCTATGCCGTTGACTTTGACCTGGTGGAAGACCATCTGTCCAAACGGCAATACCAATACGCCAGCCTGGTTCGAAAATACTCGCGCATTTACGATATTGAAGAGAGCCTGATCTACGCGGTGATTCGCACGGAAAGCAGCTTTAACCCTTACGCCGTCAGCTCATCCAATGCCTATGGCCTGATGCAGATTATCCCGAAAACCGCGGGGCGGGATGTGTTTGATAAAGTGAAGAACATTCCCGGGCAGCCCAGCAAAAACTGGCTGTTCCAACCCCATAACAATATCGATACCGGCACGGCGTACCTGTCCCTGCTGGAAAATCACTACCTGAAAAACATCCGAGACCCGCTGTCACGCAAATACACGATCATCTCCGCCTACAATGGCGGTGCCGGTAATGTGTTTGCCACCTTTGACCGCAACCGGGACCGCGCCGTGCAGAAAATCAATGGCCTGAAACCCAGCCAGGTGTATTGGGCGCTGACACAGCGACACCCTCGCGGGGAAAGCAGACGTTACCTGAAAAAAGTCTCTACGGCTCAGAAGGATTTTTATAAAGGGAATATATAACTCCCTGAGTGACTTCCTTTTTCACCACAAAGGCACGAAGACACACAGGAAAAGACTTTTTATTTACTCTGTGTCTTCGAGCCTTTGTGGTCTGTTTTTTCTTTATAGGGGCTCTTACAGTACATTTCCCAAGGAGCATCGTCTGGCGACGCTCAACAAATACAAGACGATGGATTAATAATAAAGAGTTTTCTTTTATCCAAACCTCTTATTTGATACTTTGGTTCAGTTTTTATCTCAACGGTGCCCACATCGCTTACTTTTTCATCACAAAAGTTGTTGTTGAGCTATTTCATACCCTGCTCCCTGATGTCAGTAAAAGGCAGAAGCACAATTGACGGGCGGTAGCGTGCCTGATGGTTACTCTCAATAGGCTGTATGAGCATACAGTTATAATAATAAATCGGTGATTTTGCTGAATTTCCAGAGTATGTAGCGCACCCACAATTCTCGATAAATAGTGGTAAATAATTTACCTATATGTTTTTAAAGAAATAATTTTAGCCTCTGGATCTTTATCGCGAATCTTGATTCTCGATTAATACCAGTTCTCGCTTTATCAGAACATGGCTAGTACGGCTCAATTAAGTATCGTATTAAAAATGGATAATTTTCAATCAAGTAAGAGTTATAAAATGAACTCATTCGTGTGGACGTTCAAAGTGAAAAGCGGAATTCGCACTAATAAGCGTTAGCTAGCTAAGGAGAATTTATGCCATATGATCTAAAAAAAAGACTTGTTGTTGGTTTAGCATCAAGTGCATTATTTGATCTCACCGAATCTGATGAAGTTTTTAGATCAAATGGTGAGCAAGAATATAGAAAATATCAAAGGAAAAACCAGGATAAACCTCTTGATAAAGGAGTTGCATTTCCTCTTATACGTCGGCTATTGAGTCTCAATAAATTGAACCCGAAAGATCCTCCGGTAGAAGTCATCCTTCTTTCAAGGAATGACCCTGATACGGGAATGAGGGTAATGAACTCAATTGAGCATTATGAGCTAGGCATGATGTCATCACCGATGTAATAAGTCTTCAAAACACCAGTTTAATTTGACCTCCCGATTAACCCTTTTCTGGCCGATTGTTTTCCTGTTGGTATCAAGCAGGGAGCAGCGCCATGACCAATCGAGAGGAC
>NZ_LUKQ02000319.1:0-3150 GCF_001647025.1 Endozoicomonas atrinae | reverse complement strand
TCTGTTCTTTAACAATGTGGAATCCAAATTTAAGCTGAATTGATTTAAGCAATTTAACTTCGGTTAAATCGTTTAATGAAGATTCTTGCTGAGACACTCTCAAGTTTTGATTGGAAACAATCATAGCTAATGTGTATGGCGATGGATTCGTAGCAATATGAATTCATTTGATCGTTAAGGTAGTTATGCGATTCATAACAATCCTGGTCATCTAATTTATTAGATTGCTTTGGGTTATATGGTCAAGTGACTAAGCGTACACGGTGGATGCCTTGGCAGTCAGAGGCGATGAAGGACGTGGTAATCTGCGATAAGCGTTGGGGAGCTGATAAACAAGCTTTGATCCAGCGATTTCCGAATGGGGAAACCCACCAACATAAGTTGGTATTCCTTACCTGAATACATAGGGTTTGGAAGGCGAACCCGGGGAACTGAAACATCTAAGTACCCGGAGGAAAAGAAATCAATTGAGATTCCCCCAGTAGCGGCGAGCGAACGGGGACCAGCCCTTAAGCAATTTTTGGTTTAGTGGAAGACTCTGGAAAGTGTCGCCATAGTGGGTGATAGCCCCGTACACGAAAGGCCAATTATTGTGAAATCGAGTAGGACGGGACACGTGAAATCCTGTCTGAACATGGGGGGACCATCCTCCAAGGCTAAATACTCCTGACTGACCGATAGTGAACCAGTACCGTGAGGGAAAGGCGAAAAGAACCCCGTTGAGGGGAGTGAAATAGAACCTGAATCCGTGTACGTACAAGCAGTGGGAGCAGACTTGTTCTGTGACTGCGTACCTTTTGTATAATGGGTCAGCGACTTACTTTCAGTGGCAAGGTTAACCGACTAGGGGAGCCGTAGAGAAATCGAGTCTTAATAGGGCGTCGAGTCGCTGGGAGTAGACCCGAAACCGGGCGATCTATCCATGGGCAGGTTGAAGATTGAGTAACATCAATTGGAGGACCGAACCGACTATCGTTGAAAAGCTAGCGGATGACCTGTGGATAGGAGTGAAAGGCTAATCAAGCCCGGAGATAGCTGGTTCTCCTCGAAAGCTATTTAGGTAGCGCCTCGTGTCTAACCATCGGGGGTAGAGCACTGTTTGGGCTAGGGGGTCATCCCGACTTACCAACCCCATGCAAACTCCGAATACCGATGAGTTCAATCACGGGAGACACACGGCGGGTGCTAACGTCCGTCGTGGAAAGGGAAACAACCCAGACCGTCAGCTAAGGTCCCAAAGTAACAGTTAAGTGGGAAACGATGTGAGAAGGCCCAGACAGCCAGGAGGTTGGCTTAGAAGCAGCCACCCTTTAAAGAAAGCGTAATAGCTCACTGGTCGAGTCGGCTCGCGCGGAAGATTTAACGGGGCTCAAACTGTTCACCGAAGCTACGGGTACTTAACTTTGTTAAGTGCGGTAGAGGAGCGTTCTGTAAGCCGTTGAAGGTGTATCGGGAGGTATGCTGGAGGTATCAGAAGTGCGAATGCTGACATGAGTAACGACAAGGGGAGTGAGAAGCTCCCCCGCCGGAAGACCAAGGGTTCCTGCGCAACGTTAATCGGCGCAGGGTGAGTCGGCCCCTAAGGTGAGGTCGAAAGACGTAATCGATGGGAAACAGGTCAATATTCCTGTACCCCTTTTGACTGCGATGGAGTGACGGAGAAGGCTAGGTCAGCGCAGCGTTGGTTGTCTGCGTTTAAGATCGTAGGCTGGGGATCCAGGCAAATCCGGATCCTCAAGGCCGAGAATTGATGACGAGGTTCTACGGAACTGAAGTGATTGATGCCATGCTTCCAGGAAAAACTTCTAAGCTTCAGGTCAGAAGGGACCGTACCCCAAACCGACACAGGTGGTCAGGTAGAGAATACCAAGGCGCTTGAGAGAACTCGGGTGAAGGAACTAGGCAAAATGGCACCGTAACTTCGGGAGAAGGTGCGCCGGCTTTGGTGATCGGACTTGCTCCGTAAGCTGAGGCTGGTCGAAGATACCAGGTGGCTGCGACTGTTTATTAAAAACACAGCACTGTGCAAACACGAAAGTGGACGTATACGGTGTGACGCCTGCCCGGTGCCGGAAGGTTAATTGATGGGGTTATCTTCGGAGAAGCTCTTGATCGAAGCCCCGGTAAACGGCGGCCGTAACTATAACGGTCCTAAGGTAGCGAAATTCCTTGTCGGGTAAGTTCCGACCTGCACGAATGGCGTAACGATGGCCACGCTGTCTCCACCCGAGACTCAGTGAAATTGAAATCGCTGTTAAGATGCAGCGTATCCGCGGCTAGACGGAAAGACCCCGTGAACCTTTACTACAGCTTCACAGTGGATCTTGATGTTGCTTGTGTAGGATAGGTGGGAGGCTTTGAAGCGTGAACGCCAGTTTGCGTGGAGCCATCCTTGAAATACCACCCTGGCAATATTGAGGTTCTAACCCAGGTCCTGAAACGGGATCGGGGACATTGTGTGGTGGGTAGTTTGACTGGGGCGGTCTCCTCCCAAAGAGTAACGGAGGAGCACGAAGGTTGGCTAAGTACGGTCGGACATCGTACGGTTAGTGTAATGGCACAAGCCAGCTTGACTGCGAGAGGTACATCTCGAGCAGGTACGAAAGTAGGTCATAGTGATCCGGTGGTTCTGAATGGAAGGGCCATCGCTCAACGGATAAAAGGTACTCCGGGGATAACAGGCTGATACCGCCCAAGAGTTCACATCGACGGCGGTGTTTGGCACCTCGATGTCGGCTCATCACATCCTGGGGCTGAAGCCGGTCCCAAGGGTATGGCTGTTCGCCATTTAAAGTGGTACGCGAGCTGGGTTTAGAACGTCGTGAGACAGTTCGGTCCCTATCTGCCGTGGACGTTGGAAGTTTGAGAAGAGCTGCTCCTAGTACGAGAGGACCGGAGTGGACGGACCACTGGTGTTCGGGTTGTGTCGCCAGACGCATTGCCCGGTAGCTATGTTCGGACGGGATAACCGCTGAAAGCATCTAAGCGGGAAGCCCCCTTCAAGATGAGACTTCCCTGGGTACTAGATACCCCTGAAGAGCCGTTAAAGACTATGACGTTGATAGGTTGGGTGTGTAAGCGCTGTGAGGCGTTGAGCTAACCAATACTAATGACTCGTGCGGCTTGACCATATAACGCCAAAGCGATTTA
>NZ_LUKQ02000318.1 GCF_001647025.1 Endozoicomonas atrinae | reverse complement strand
CCGCATCGAGCGCCCCCTTGAGCGCACTGTTGCCACGGGCACGATCCTTCGACCCGACCCCGGTGTGGTGGACGATCAAGACGCAGCACTCATACTTCGAACGGAGTAGCTGGTCGATGTTGTTGATGAAGGTGTTCATTTCCTTAGTGGCATTCTCATCGCCCGGACCGAAGTTTCTCGCCAAGGTATCAATGACAATCATTGAGGGGATAACACCGCCGGTTTCTTCAACGATTTCCTCAATGCTATCGCTGACCATACGGGCATTGCCGAGCTCGATGAGGGAGGCTGAACACTGGCTGACGTAGATCGGCGCATTGCGGAGGTTGTAACCGTGGGATACCTGCCAAGCCATCAGGCGACGGGACAGGCCATTAAAGCCCTCCCCTGCGATGTAGAAGACGGGACCCTGCTTCTTGACCGGCTTGCCATGCCACTCCTTGCCAGTAGCGACACAGCAGGCGAGATCAATGGCAGCGAAGGACTTACCACAGGCAGGCTCACCAAACATCAGTGAGAGGCTGTCCATTTCGAGGAAGCCCTTGATGAGCCAGTTGATCGGCTTCACGCCCTTGACCAACTCTTTTACATGGCTGAAGGGAAATTTTGGCTTCGGTGGTGGGACAACATGAACCGGTGCGCCCGGGTTATTGTTGGTATGCGTCCGGGTAACGCTCGCAATGGTGGTATTGAGCTCGGCATCAGAGAGTGGTGGTGTATTCGACTGGTTCCACTGGTCGAGGGTTCTCTTGATCTCCATTAGGGAATAGTCCTGCCGGATCAGCTGACCGACCATGCTCGCCGCTGCATTGTTCCGACCTTGACCCTCCGCTAAATTGCTCCCGTCATGTGGCAGTTGATACTGGTCAGTAGAAAACCCTAAGTTACCCTCTGGCTTTTCTTCTGCCGCCTGACCATTAAAGCCATTGATAGCCGCTACATCGTCCGGTGTGAGCATGGGTAGGTCGTGGAGGTCTGCGATATCCATGTAGCCATCTGTCTCCCACTGGTAGAGCGTCCCGTCAGCGTGAGTGCTCCCAGGTGCGACGACATAACCACCAGCGCCACGAATATCAATCCGGTTCTTACGGGCTGAGTTCTGGATTGGATAATCAGGATTGACCTGAAAGTAGAAGTGCTTGCCCTTACTGGTGGTCGCCCTGAGAGGCGTTCTAGTAATGGCTCCGTCTTCAATGAACTTGACCGCCTCCGGGCTATCCGCATCGACGACCACGACACCATAGCCTGTCACTATTGCCCAGTTGGTGTGTGGGAAAAGCGTTGTCCATTGCTCGATCTGACTGTCATCAGGCGCCTCATCCTGATACTGCTTCCACCGATAGCGTGGGGCTTTTGGCCAATCCGTCTTGGCCTGTTCGTAATCATCATTACAACGGCCTTCAACAAACCATGTGGGAGGCTCTTCAAACGGTGAGCCGAGAGGAAAGATCGAAAGACCGGCTTCGTTGAGTTTCCAAGCCTCGGTGGTCGTATCTGGCAAGTTCGCTTCCATGACGTTTGCTTCCTGTTTTAGTTATTTTGGTTTTCAAAGTAAGCGGCACACTCGGCACACATCGAACAACCGGGGACCGCTATCTGTCTCGCTGAGGGTATTTGGAGTCCACATTCCTCGCAGTTATCAGCGGATTCCTGTGGTGTGAGTTGGCGCTTTTGCTGGTGGCTTTTCAGCAGGGCTTCCATTTCCCGTTCTTGGTACTGACCCGCCTTGTCTGCATCATCCATCAACAGGCTCTTGTCCATCGGCGGTCAGCATGTCCGGTGTGAACTCTGGAACGATGGTTGACCAGTAGAGCCTCCGAAGTTTACTTACCTGCTTCTTGTCGTTTTCAATGAGCGAGAGCTCTACGAGTGAGACACTGAGGATTTTTCCGAGCGTTTTCTGATTAACGCCGAGCTTTTTGCGGTATGCCCGGATCAGCTGACCCGGTGTTTTCTTCCCTGACATTGGATACTCCCTGTCTGTTTGTTTTTTTTTGCTGAGGGAGCTAAAAGAATTATCTGAAATAAAAATATTTATCAAGACGTAATTAAATATTTATTTTCAGGGAAAGTTATTTATTTTACTAACTATCTGTTTTAACGAATAATAAGCGACAACAATAAGGAGATGTTGTCATGCTGGATTGGAGAGACAGAATAAAATTTCTTCTTCAAAAGAAAAATATGACTCAGGCCGACCTCGCAAAAGCGCTCGGCGTGGCTGACCCTACAGTATCAATTTGGCTAAAAGGCAAAGTGAGACTGTCCGATGAAAACACCACTAAAATACAGTACCAGGTTGCCTCTGCACTTGAGGTTGACCCGGAGTTTATTATCACAGGGGATGGCGCTCCGAGCCCTGAACTCACCATTGGAACCCCTGCGCCCCTACTGACCAGAACTGAAATATCCCACTGGATTTTAAGCGGGACAACGGCCAAAACTACCCGATGGATGAGCTTTCCTATCGAAGCGGGAGAGAGAACTTTTTGCTATAGGATGGAGGGATCTTCAATGGACTGCTCCGCCCTCCCGAGTGCGGTCAATTTCCCGGATAGCTCCCTCGTCTTTATAGACCCATCAAAGCCGTTAGAACTCGGTAAACCCTGCCTCTTTCAAGACAATTCGCCCGTCCTCGGCATCTACGAAGAACTCAATGATCGGTCTATGCTCCTGTTCAATAATCCACGGCTGAGTGCGATCAATGTAGTTCGTGATAATTACATTGGTCGTGCCATTGGCTGTTTTATGTCGAGCGGATAAAGCTAAATTATTTTTAAATCAATCTAAAATTATTTATTGACGGCCAATTTTTCATTTGGCAGGCTAATGCTTACTGAATAATTAAAACGAACAATCGGTAAGCATTAGCCATGAAAGTCTCAATTCAGAAAGACTCTATCCTTTCCATTGCTCAAGAATTCCTCGATGTCGAGCAGGAAGCCGACAAGCTTCAAGACCGCTTAGATCAACTCTCTAATAAATCCGAACACCTACGCTCCGTTGTCCTCGGCCTCATTGTCGATCTCAACAATGCCAACCCGGATAACCCACTGCCAAAAATTTTTAGTATCGGTGGCCTCCTTATTGATGCCAACGAAGCGAACCGGGGCAATGTTAAAATTCATCGTATTCCTGATTTCGACCAGATTTATAAACCTGATCCCACCAGCTAACCGCTAGACCACCACAACAACCACAACAAAGGGAAATTGCTATGTCCGAAAGCAATGATGCTTCACGGCTGGACAAACTCGCCTACGAGTTAGAGAGAGCCAAAATTGCAGAGCAAAACGCAAGGGATCACCGCCTCGCCATTGAGCAGCAGTTAAGTGAGGTCGTCGGTGTCAAAGACGAGGGTAGTCATACCTTGAAGGGGGATTACTACAAGGTCACGACCTCTGCCGGGTATACCCGAACCCTCGATGAGAAAAAGTGGGGGGAGATAAAAGACAGTCTTCCGGCCTCTCTCGCAAACAACCTGGTACGCACAAAGGTAGAGCTCAACATCAAACAGCTCAAGAGCCTCCAGAGCCTCGATCCTGCCCAATACAACATCGTCGCTGAGGCAGTGACTACCAAGCCGAAAAAGGTGTCGGTTAAGTTTGAACGGTTGGAGGATCAGTAATGGAAGACAAGAAAAGAGAAATCCCTCTGTGCCTAAAGCATGGCTCCGCTGGAATGGGTAAATCGAATTTTTCCGCCAACGCCCAGAGTTCGGTTTTCATCATTAAAAAAACAGAGAGCCTTTCTAAGGCAACCGCCTCTCAGGAGGTGAAGTAATGGCCATCTCTCTCGAATCCATCAGCCGTTCTTCCGGCATCAAAGCACCCCGGATGGTCTGCTACGGACCTGCAGGTGTTGGTAAATCAACCTTGGGAGCCTCTGCTCCGAGCCCTATCTTTGTCTGTACAGAGGACGGCCTCGGTAAGCTCGAAGTCGATGCCTTCCCGATGATGAAATCTTTTCAGGACGTTCTCGACGCACTGACAGTCCTCTACTCATCGGATCACCAGTATCAGAGCGTCGTCATCGATAGTCTTGATCACCTAGAGCCGATGGTCTGGAAACACCTCTGTGAAACCTATGTCGGACCGAAGGGTGAGCGGTATGAATCCATTGAAGACTTCGGCTATGGCAAAGGGTTTATTCTCGCCCTCGATCTCTGGCGACAGCTATTAAACACCTTAGATGCTCTCCGCAATGAAAAGGGCATGGCCATCATTCTGATTGCTCATTCTGAAATCAAACGATATGAGAGTCCGACCACGGATAGCTATGACCGCCATCAGATCAAACTCCATAAACGGGCTTCCGATCTGGTTCAGGAGTCAGTCGATTGCGTTCTGTTCGCTGATTACAAGACGGTCATTGAAAAGGAAGAAGCTGGTTTCAATAAAACCAAAACCCGTGGCATCAGTACCGGAAAACGTTACCTCTTCACCGAGGCTCGCCCGAGCTTCATTGCCAAGAATCGCTATGGCCTACCACCTGAGCTCCCGCTGAGCTGGCAGGCCTTTAGTGACGCACTGACCCAAACCACCAGCCAGAAATAAGGAGATTACTCATGGCTCAATTAGGTTTTAACACAGACGACTATGATCCGACGGATGACTTTGAACCGCTCCCTGCCGGTGAATACCTCACCATGATGACCGATGCTTCTTTGGATCGCACCAAGGCAGGAGGTCTTATGGTGAAACTCACTTATACCGTCATGGAAGGTCAGTTTGAAGGAAGAAAGCTCTGGTCGCATCACAACATTGAGAACCGAAGCCCACAGGCAGAGGATATCGGCAGGAAGGAGTTAGCCAAGATTGCTAACGCAATTGGCATTCTAGCAGTGACAGACACCGACCAACTGCTTAACCAGGTCGTTCGTATCCGTATCGTCATTAAAAACGATCCGGGCTATGGACCTAAAAATGAGGTCAAGAAGTGGATCGGTGTCGGTGGCCAGCCAATGCAGCAGGCTCCCGTTCCACAACAACAGACACCGGCTTATAACCCGCCACCACAGCAACAAGCCCCGGCACAGCAACAGCCTCCGGCTGGCCACCCTGCGGCTCAACATGCAGCGCCGCCGTGGGGAGCAAAGCAGTGAGCCGGGAAGACTGGTATGCAGCGATAGCGCTTGCCTTTGGCATTGTCGCCTATACCGCCGT
>NZ_LUKQ02000317.1 GCF_001647025.1 Endozoicomonas atrinae | reverse complement strand
ACCATTCGCACCGGAGTTAAACAGCTCAGAAAGGCTATGGGAGTGGATGCGGGAGCATGACTTATCAAACAAAGCATTTTCAGGTTATGAAAATATTGTAGATTGTTGCTGTGAAGCTTGGAATAACCTTTGCAGCGAAGCTGGTCGACTGTTCAGTCTGTGCTCCCGTGATTGGGCAGTTATACAGTAGTTAGAAAATTCAATTGGTATGAATAATGCGCCGTTTTCCAGAACACGGGGCTCCCATGGGCCAAGCTCGCTGGCACGCAGTAATGCGGCTTCAAACTCAGAATCAATCAGAGAATACTGTGAGCGGGCCTGCGCATAATCACTCCAGCTGTATGGCCAGGAAGGCCTTAACACAATCGCTTTCTGCCAGGCTTCCAGCTCCGAATGATTCTCTGTATCAATTCCGGAAAGCCTGCCTCGTTCAAGCACTCGTGCCTTCAAAACATACAGTGCAGGATTTTCCGGCATTTGTCGTATGGCACTTTCCACACCATTGATAGCAATGTCCAGCTCAGAAGCGTCCACCACAAAACTGTTGCTGGCTTCGGTCTCCTGCTGCCAGTGATCCAGAAACAGTTCCGTCTGGTAACGTCCAACTTCTGAACGCAACAGGGTAAAGGCCTGATAAATCGCCAGACACAGTACCAGCACAACCGGCAGCACCAACAAACCTCGACGCCAGGATAACGAACCTTTCATGAGGCATCACCAAAAAGGCACTGCGTTAACTGATCGGGATTACCCGTTGTCAGTAATGAGCACTGCTCACTGCCAACCCATTGCTTCAACGTCTCAGCAGCCAGTGCCATGGCCGGAGGTCGGCGAACCGGGTGATGGGCATCCGAAGCCACAAACTGCACCAGCTCACGATCCACAAACCAGCGGGCTGTAGCCTCTGCCTTTTCCCCAAACAGGCCGGCGACCGAACCCGCCGTCAACTGCAGCAGTGCACCACGCTCCACAAATGGCAGAACACGCTCAGGGTAAGACATCAGCTCTTTATTCCGCTCAGGATGAGCAATCACTACCCTTATCTCCCTTTTATGAAGCCAGTCCAGCATCTGCTCCATACCCACAGGAATTCGCTGATGAGGCATTTCCAGTAACAGGCACTGGAAACCCTCCCACTGTCCAATCATGGGGATTTCATCCCTGCGCAGCTGAAACATCATTTCATCGCTGAAGCGCACCTCTGCCGCCATAGCCAGCTGAATCGACAACCCAGCCTCTTCTGCTTTCTGCTTAAGGCCAGAGAACCCGGGACGAATGGTTTGCACGTTGTTATCAAAGCGGCCCGGGTGCATATGAGGGGTACACACCAGCTTCCGGATTCCATCAGCCTGAGCCAGCTCCAGCATGGCCAGCGCCTGCTCCAGACTGTCAGCCCCATCGTCAATGCCGGGAATTATATGGTTGTGGATATCAATCATTTAGTCAGATAAATCATTAAGTTACAGGCAGACTAAATACTCAGCGCCTAAACATCAATCGACGAATCAGCAAGGTCAGCAAACAAGCTGGAACCAGCAACATAGCCCCGGTCAGAAAGAGCGCAACAGGGACCGGAACATGAAAATAGGTAAACACAAAGGCAATACTGCCCACCGCATCCACAATACTTAAGCTCAACGGCGCATTATCCGGCCCGGAAAGTGTGTTAATCAACAGAACTTCCACGGCCAGAATTACCATAATCAGGGGGATATCCCATCCAGGCACCCACTTTTTCATGAGACCGCATCCTTAAATAACAAAATACTGGCAATCCACAGATAAATCCTCCGATGTCAGAGGATACCCCGTCGCAAAACCGTCAATAAATACCAACTGTTCACATTAAAGAGGCTCAATCTATCGCCAACAGCTACAAATATAAAGAGAAGGATTTAGTTGTGCAGTACCTTCATGGAGGAAGTAATGCCGTATTCTCCAAGGTGCCGGTTCACTGGTGCCATTCTATTTTTCAGCCTGGCTCTGATGCCTCTTGAACTGTTGGCAGACAATGTACTTCAATATTGTCGAATCGGAGATCGTTACCTTTTTGGTCACCAGGAAAACGTGACTCGCATTGACCATCAATTTGATACCCAGCTGACCGCACTGATTGACTCAGGCTCAACCACCTCATCGATGGATGCACGGGGTATTACCATCAAAAAGATGAACAATGGATCACTCTGGGTTCAATTCAATATTCTCACTACCCGCGGCGAAAACAGCCGAGAAGTTACCCTGCTCAAACCCATCAAGCGATACATTCTCGTACAAACCCATTCAGGAAAGCCACAAAAACGGCCGGTAATCGAAGCGACCATTGAACTGGGCAATGTGAAAACCACCACCGAGTTCAGCCTGACATCCCGATCACGTTTTCCCCAGAGTATTCTTCTGGGGCGTAATACCCTGGATAGTCTTGCAGTGATTGATACCTCACAGAAATACCTGCTGAATGGCTGTGAGCCAGATGGAGATATTGCACTCAGACACTGAGACCTTGCAATCAAGAGGCTTAATAACCTTGAACCACGAAGATCACAAAGTACACAGAGAAAGAAGAAGAGCTTATCTTTTCCTTTGTGGTCTTCGTGGTTCAAAACAAATCAGGTACGCCCGTAAGTATCCTCAAAGCGCACGATATCATCCTCGCCCAGATACCCCCCGCTCTGCACCTCAATCAACTCAAGGTCAAACTTACCCGGGTTCTCCAGACGATGCACCGCGCCGATCGGAATATAGGTCGACTGATTCTCCGTCAGCAGCACCTCTTTCCCATCAACCTCAACCAGCGCGGTGCCTTTCACCACAATCCAGTGCTCCGCCCGGTGGTAATGCTTCTGCAGCGACAGCTTGGCGCCCGGCTTAACCATAATGCGCTTCACCTGAAAACGCTCGCCCATATCAATGGAGTCATAGGCTCCCCATGGACGATAGACCTTCCGGTGCAGACTCACCTCTGGCCGCCCTTCGGCTTTCAGCTGCTCAACCACCTTCTTGACGTCCTGTACGCGGTCTTTATGCGCCACCAGAATGGCATCATCACTTTCAACCACCACCAGCTCATCCACACCCACCGTGGCAATCAGTTTTTTATCACTGCGCACATAGGTATTTCGGGTATCGTGCAGCAGCACATCACCCAGCACCGCATTCCCCAGCTCATCCTTTTCAGAAATATCCGCCAGGGAAGACCAGGAACCCACATCAGACCAACCGGCATCCAGTGGCACAACAACGGCATCCGTCGTTTTTTCCATCACCGCATAGTCAATGGAATCATCCGGGCAGGCCTTAAAAGCATCCTCATCGAGACGGACAAAATCCAGGTCCTGACTCTGTATCGCCATCGCCTTTTCACAGGCTTCCAGAATATCCGGCCGGAACTGCTTCAGCTCTTCCAGATAGCGGAAAGCCTTAAACAGAAACATTCCGGAGTTCCAGTAATAATCTCCGGAAGCCAGATACCCCTGAGCCGTCTCCTGATCCGGCTTCTCAACAAACTGTTCTACTGAATAAATAGATGTGAGTGATGAATTATGGGTTTTGGGTTCAGCATGTTGAACCGCTACTCCCTCTTCACCATTCCCAATTAACTGTTCACCCGCCTTAATATAACCATACCCCGTTTCCGGATGAGTAGGCACAATACCAAACGTCACCAGCTTACCTTCCATCGCTGCCGGCAACGCCGCCTCAACCGCCAGATGAAACGCCTTTTCATCCTGAATCACATGATCCGCCGCCAACACCAACAGAATTGGATCGTTATGGGTTGCGGGTTGTGAGTTTTGAGCCTTAAGAGCAGCAAGTGCCACTGCCGGAGCAGTATTCCTTCCCACCGGCTCCAGAATAATCGCCTCAGCACTGCGCCCCATCTGACGAAGCTGCTCCGCCACCAGAAAACGATGATCCTCATTAGCAATCACCACGGGAGCACCCACCGCATCCAGGCCATCCAGTCGGGCCACGGTGTTCTGCAGCATGGTCTGTTCATTGACCAGTGGCAGAAACTGCTTCGGGTTAAGTGCTCTGGACTGAGGCCAGAGGCGGCTGCCAGAACCGCCAGACATAATTACGGGAATTAAATTCATAGCTTTTAGGGAATTGTAAATGGTTAATGGGTTGAAGCGGAGAATTGTTAATAGGGAAGAGTGAATAGTAAGGATGGATAGGGGGAAGCCAGAACCACTCCTGCCCGCCAACTCTTCCCTATTCCCTATTCCCTATTCCCTATTCCCTATTCACTATTTACTCACAAAAAATAATCTTTAGTGTGCTGATGAACCTGACCGGAAGTCAGCAGCTGCTCAACAGTAAACCAGCGATAGTCACAATGCTGATCATCCGGCAACTGCCAGGGCTCAATGTCCAGCGTCAGTTCATACCCTAACACAACATAGTGGGTAGAAAAGTCACTACCGGAAAAGTTATCGTCATAAAAGTGCTGATAGGCACCCAGGAAACCGGCCTGTTCCAGCGTCGCATCAACACCCAGCTCACCAGACACCAGCCGATGAAAGGCATCAGCCATCCGCTCATCTTTGTGGATACGCCCACCCGGTACAAACCAGTAGCCCTGGGCCGGACGGTTATTCCTCAGGCCCAGCAGCACCTCACCAGCCTGATTACGAACCACAAGGTCGATTGAAACCAGCGGTGTTGAGGCAACGACAGTTTTAAAAGTTTCTAGTTCAAGCATGTGGTTGTGTTAATAGTTAATTGTAAAGAGGGGTTTGAGGGAATAGTTAAGAGGGAGTTGGGAATTGTGGGAATGGTTAAGTGGGAATGGTTAAGTGGGAATGGTTAAGTGGGAATGGTTAAGTGGGAATGGTTAAGTGGGAATGGTTAAGTGGGAATGGTTAAGTGGGAATGGTTAAGTGGGAATGGTTAAGTGGGAATGGTTAAGTGGGAATGGTTAAGTGGGAATGGTTAAGTGGGAATGGTTAAGTGGGAATTGGGAATGGCTAGATGTAGAAGGAGCCTGTAAATAATTCTGTGTAAACGCCACCAAAACTATTACTCCTTGAACCGGTCAGGAAACATAATTTCAAACCGGTTCATGGCTGCTTTCCAGTTCCTGATCGGCATGGTCCATTTCTCGGAAGCTTTTTCCATGGCCAGATAGATTACCTTCATGACTGACTCATCAGTCCGAAAAATCTTCCGGTTCTTGATCGCCTTACGAATGACGC
>NZ_LUKQ02000316.1 GCF_001647025.1 Endozoicomonas atrinae | reverse complement strand
ACCATTCGCACCGGAGTTAAACAGCTCAGAAAGGCTATGGGAGTGGATGCGGGAGCATGACTTATCAAACAAAGCATTTTCAGGTTATGAAAATATTGTAGATTGTTGCTGTGAAGCTTGGAATAACCTTTGCAGCGAAGCTGGTCGACTGTTCAGTCTGTGCTCCCGTGATTGGGCAGTTATACAGTAGTTAGAAAATTCAATTGGTATAATCCGACCAGTTGTAGATATTGAGCGTCCTTTGCGATTCATTCGCCGTTTTGGCAAAAGCAGGCGCAATGGCGAGAGAAGAGGTGATAGCCGCGGTGGCGACAAGTGTGGATACAGATTTCCCCAGACGTCCGATCATGGTGAATCCTTACAGCGAACCATTGGTGAGCAGCCTGGTACTCATATCAGTTGGAGCCAGGTACCCTTCGATGGCATTTTTTTAATAATCAGTAGTGACTCAACGGAGTCGCTACACCCCCAGTCATCAGGTTGATGAAAATGAAGCTGCGGAAGATAGCAACAAGGTTATGCGAAATCCATTGTTGCTTTATGGAATAGTGGTAAAAACCTATGAGGCGCTAAGGCTTAATACCTGAGCATACCTTTGGGGGAGCGTGCAACCAGCCATGTATCCTGTTACCTAATGACTGCGCGCATTCATTGCAACCGATGCTCTGTCGGTGATAGATTCAGCGACCCTCATGTCTCATTTCTTATGCACTGATGTCTATCCAGCTATTTGTCCTTGCTTCAGATCACCCCTCCATTCAGGCTTTGCTCGAAAGCCTTGCGGCGCAGCTGAATACTGAGTTTAGTCAGAGCCTTCAAGACGTTAGTGAAGGGGCTCTGGTGGCATTTGATGCATCCGGAGAACTGGCGGTGCAGCGTGCAGGATCCAAAGAGAAGCCGATTATTGTTGACTTTATTGGTGGAAAAGCAGGGCATCGGCGCAAATTTGGTGGTGGGAAGGGGCAGGACATTGCCAAGGCCGTGGGATTGAATAAAGGCGTCAAACCATCGGTACTGGATGCAACCGGTGGATTGGGGCGGGATGCGTTTGTTCTAGCCAGCCTGGGATGCAATGTCACCATGATTGAGCGTTCCCCGGTGGTTGCTGCCCTTCTGGAAGATGGTTTGCGCCGGGCGCTTGAAGACCATGATGTCGCTCCTATCGCAGAACAGATGTCCCTTTTAAAAGGGAATGCCATTGAGTTGATGAAAGCCTCAGAAAATAAATACGATGTCGTTTATCTGGATCCGATGTTTCCTCACCGGGAAAAGTCGGCTTTGGTCAAAAAAGAGATGAGGCTGTTTCAGGATCTGCTGGGCGATGACCCGGATGCGGATCAGCTACTGGAGCCGGCACTTGAACTGGCCGAGTATCGAGTGGTTGTGAAAAGGCCAAGGTTGGCTCCAGACCTTAATGGTCAGGCTCCCACTTACCGACTGGAAGGGAAAGCCTGTCGTTATGATATCTATGCTTTGAAAGCATTTTTCGGGTAATTCCCCATGCGCTCTCTATAAGAGAGCGCACTCTTTGCCATTCAGGCCGTTGCTTTCTCTTCAGAACTGTTACTGACGCCGTATCGACTGGTCTGGTCAATACTGTGTCGTATTTCAGTGGTCAAAAGTGAGTGAGCCTGATCTGCGACCTTTTGAATATTATCGCCAAACACCAGTTTATTGGTTTGAGTGATCTCCAGTACACCGTGATGACGCATCTGGGCAATAAAGCCACGGAACAGTGACTTGTCGAAAAACTCCGGCGCATTTAGGCCATGAATAATTGACAGGCGCTGTGCCAGCACACCACTCTGATGCTCCAGAGCTTCGGCTTCAATATTCCCACTGCCATTGCGAAGGAGCAGGCTGATAACCATATAGAAGCGCTCCAGAGTTTGAACAATCGAGCGTGAGAATACATTCAGCATGATGTATTCAGAGGTGGATGGGTCTGGCTGGAAATAGCACGCTTCGCCATTGTCATCCTGGCCTTGGGTAATCAACCCTTCTTCCACCAGACAATCCAGCCATTTCTGAACCACGGCCAGCGCTTCATGCTGAGTCCACTGCAGGAACAGTTCCGCCTGAAGGTATGGGTAGAGAATCGCACTGATGCGCAGGATCTCTTTTCTTGTGATGCTGGCACTGTTCACAAAGAAACAGCTGATCAGGGACGGGATGGCAAAAATATGCAGCACATTATTGCGATAATACGTCATGGAAATGGCGGTCTTCTCATCCATGCTGATAATATCGCCGAGCGCATCGGTTTTTCTCTGGATCAGCTGCAGGTTTTCCACATAGTGGATCATGCTGCGGGCATCCAGATCTGTCATCGCAGTCCGGTCACTGTAAGGAACCATCGACAGAAGACGTGTATAACCATCCAGCTGACGAATCAGCTCCTCTTCACCCAGCGCATGTCTTGGTGAGGAGAGAAGGGCAATGGCGACCAGATTTACAGGGTTGATTACGGCAGCAGAGTTGATTCTGCCTGCCAGCACATCGCCCAGGTTCGACGTCGCTTTTACCAGCCACTCTGGTTTATCGTCGGTACCAGAGCTCTCTTTCCAGTTGGGTGCCTGTGTACTCAGGAATGAGCCCAGGTCTACTGGCTCACCAAAGGTAATCCATGCCTTGCCAAATTCATTTCTCAGCGCCGCAAGTGTACGGACAATATCCAGAGGCGACTCACTTTTCTTGGCTTCACCTCTCAGTTCTCCAAGATAGCTGGCCATTTCCAGCAGCTTTTCATAACCGATATAGACCGGTACAAAGGCCAGAGGCTTGCGATTATCGCGCAGGAAGCTGCGGACGGTGATGGAGAGCATGCCGGTCTTTGGCGTCAGGGTGCGACCGGTTCTGGAGCGGCCACCTTCGATGAAGTACTCGGTGGCAAAGCCTTTGCTGGTCAGTGTGTACATGTATTCATGGAATACCATGCTGTAAAGAGGGTTGCCACGGAATGTTCTGCGCATGAAAAAGGCACCGCTCTTGCGCAGAATCGTTCCTACTACCGGCATATTCAGGTTAATGCCAGCCGCAATATGAGGCGGCGGTAAACCTTCATAGAACAGAACGTACGACAGAAGCAGGTAATCAATATGGCTTCGATGACAGGGAACGTAAACAATCGTATGGCTCTGCGCCAGCGCCTTCAATGGCTCGATATGGTTGACCTTTACGCCGCTGTAAAGCTTATTCCAGAACCAGGTCAGGATAATATCCAGGAAGCGGATGACTGGCATGGAAAAGTCAGAAGCGATTTCATTGGCATACTTCCGGGCTTTTGCCTCGGCTTCTACCAGAGTTATCTCTTGAGCCGCTGCTTCTGCAGCAATAGCTTTCTGAATCCTGGGTGTATGAATCAGGCTGTTGACCAGCATGCGGCGATGAGAAAGATCCGGTCCCAGAACAGACGCTTTTTTCTGGCGGAAATGAACGCGGAGAATTCGGTTCACCTTACGGACACTGCGGGCGTGGTTCTTACTGTCGCCCATGATTTCCTGCAGTGATAAGGCTGGGCTGAAATAGACCATGGTCTGCCGGCCATGAAGCAGCGTTGCCAGAAACTTCCGGAAACGGCCACCCAGGCTGAAGTTCCAGTCAAACAGCAGTTTAAAGGCAGACTGTTCTTTCTCTGGAGAGCGGCCCCAGAGAATGGTAACGGGAACCAGCTGGACATCCTGATGCTTTTCTTCCACCTGCCTGACCAGCTCTTCAAGCAGTTCAGGTGGCTCTGGCCGTTCTCTCTGGAGTATCAGGCCTTCGTACTGACTAAGAAAGAAGTGCGCTTTGCTTTGCGGGTGGTCAGCGTCAATGGGTTTGTAAGGGCGTGGCAGACCTGCTTTTATACACTCACCTTCCAGAACCATCAGGTCCGTCAGAGAGCGCTGGTGCATGACATAGACAACAGGTTTTCCGGTCTGCAGATGCAAAGCTTCAGGGTTATTGTTTTCAACCGTGGTACGAACCCACGTAGAAAGGAGTTTTCTCAGGCTATGAAAAACATAGCGATTCAGGGTAATGGGCTTCAGCATGGAACTGGCTCTTGGCCTGCATCCGTTAGTAAAGGAGATAAGAAACGTTCAGAAGACTGGCTCCGATACACCGGCAGCAGACCTCTGGCTTGAGATTATGCTATTGCTCTCAAGTCGGTGGTGGTTTAGCCGGACATTCTAGCCTGATTACGTATTGTTGCGCAAAAGTTACATGATGCTGATGGGCATATGGCTTATTGAGAATATCTACTGGTAGCGTGATAAACGGTCAATAATCAGCGCAATAAATTTCTCTCTGTTGATATTGACCATTACCTGAGCATTACAGGGCTTACCAGAAAGTTTGCCATTGTAGTCAATGATACTTTCTCCAAAGCAATAGCCCCTGGCAGTTTCAACAGTGACATAGGCAGGTTCAACATTGAATAAGTCTGAAAGTAATAGCCAGGCAACCGTGCAGGGGTCGTGCAGATGGGCTCCATCCTTCGAGTATTGGCGCTGTACAATACGCTGAAGGTAGTAGGCCAGCATATCCGCAGTGGCTGTGCTGACAGGGTTTCCCAGTTTCCGGATCTGCTCAATTTCATGTTCATAAATCAGCGCCTGATAGGTGACATCCAGCCCTGACATAACGATGGGAATATCTGACCGAAAAACAATATCAGCGGCAACCGGATCCGTATGAAAGTTAAATTCTGCAACTGGCGTGACGTTACCGAACGTTCCCCCTCCCATAAGGACAATACGTTCGATCCTTGAATGCAGTGATGGCCAGCCGGTAAGAAAGGTTGCAATATTGGTCAGAGGGCCTGTGGCAATCAATGTTACCTTTTCCCTGGATTGACGCAGAAGGCCAGCAATAAGCTCAACGGCGGATAAATCCTCCAGAGACAACTCAGGCTCTGGCCATCTAGCACCATCCAGCCCGCTCTCACCCATAATATCGGCTACCGGAGTTATTTTGCTGCTCAGAGGTTTGCAGGCACCAGCCGCTACCCGTGTGGCCATACCCGCAAGAGTAAGCACCCGCAGAGCATTATGGGTGGTTTTCTCCAGTGTTTGATTGCCGGCACAAACCGTAACTCCCAAAAGGTTAAGCTCTGGGCTTTTGCCCAGCATGAGTAATACCAATCGCATTTTCTAAATCCTTAAGCTGCCGCCAACTATGCTTAGGCATCATTACCATGCATTATCTAGAACAGATGTCTCGTCGACCACAGCTACCCGAAGGTTTTAATGATGTTGATTTTC
>NZ_LUKQ02000315.1 GCF_001647025.1 Endozoicomonas atrinae | reverse complement strand
ACCATTCGCACCGGAGTGTAACAGCTCAGACAGGCTATGGGAGTGGATGCGGGAGCATGACTTATCAAACAAAGCATTTTCAGGTTATGAAAATATTGTAGATTGTTGCTGTGAAGCTTGGAATAACCTTTGCAGCGAAGCTGGTCGACTGTTCAGTCTGTGCTCCCGTGATTGGGCAGTTATACAGTAGTTAGAAAATTCAATTGGTATTAATTAGTTTCCCGGTCAATATAAAGATTTTTGAATCAAAAAATCATATCTAATAACAATTAAGAATAATAAGATAATAATTCACGATTTCATTAAAGATAGAGATACTGAATCTGGGGTTAATTGAACCTATTGTTCGGTGTATTGCACCAACGCAAAATAATACCAGGCGGGATCCCCCTGCTGGTTCAGCTTTACGGTCATCCACGGCAAAACCGAACTCTGGGCAAGCACCGCTACATCGGCTCTCAATGCACTCAGAATAGTACTGCCCCTGAGACTCATATTAACTGCCGCCCCCTGACCATACTGCTCCCACAGTGCAAGCGCTCTTCCCTCCACCTCCTGCCAGAAGTTTTCGACCTTGCCCTGAGCAACCTGCCGACTGTTTTCCAGGTCTTCAAGCTGACGCTTCAGCCCCTCCAGCTGTTCCAATTGCCGTCCGGATTCAGCCAGTCTGTCCTGGTGCTCGGCCAGGTATTTTTCTTCCGTTTCCAGGGTTTGCAAGCAGGTATTAAGCCTTAGTTCATAAAAACAGCGGTCATTGGGGCTGTCTGAAATACTTTTCTGGTATCTTTCTGCATCCCCCTTAAGCTTGGCTGCTTCATTGCGGTGGGTTTCAATGTCACTGACCAATCGTTCTATCTGATCGATCAGATCATGCTCGTCAGGCAATAGCCCCAAGGCCTCTAGAACCCCCGCCTTCTGTTCATCGGTGTATTTCCAGGTTTCATCCAACTGTCGTCTGTGATGTGCATGTTCAGCATAGAGAGCAATGATGGCAACCAAGAACTCATCACATTCCTTTTCCGGTATCCTCATAAGCTGGCGGCCAGCTTCTGCCCGACAGATATCCTGCAATTGAAGATAATCAGATCTCAGGCACTCTTTCAGTTGCTTGAGACGCTTCCTGGCCAGGAGGTACCGGGATTCGGCATCAGCCCCAAGCAAGTCTAATCGACGGTTGTCTGTTGAACGATTTCCCCCCCCCGGAGTTATGGTTACTTATCAATGCGTTAAATTCTTCCCCATGGCGATTGTAACGGCCAATAGCTTCTTCAAGGGTGGTACCGTATTTATCAGCCAGAGAAGCATCCAGGTCAATAATACTGACCGGTTGGTGTGCAAAAGCACCCGGGGGGGATAGATCCTCTGCTGCATCCAACAGAGAATTGCCTGAAGGCAAAGAGTAGTGCCTGGGCTCTGGTTTGAGGGGCTCGCCAGAGCGAAGGTTGCCATCATTCATCCATGGACTCCATGTTCAAACAGATAACTGGCATCTTATAAGACTAACACCGTGGTTGGTGCTGAAATAAAACAAATCGAAATAGTTTCTGCCTCTCAGACAGAATTACTAAAAAAAACACTTTAAAATCAGTCAGGTAGGCTTGGCTAAAGCAGAAATAATTGTGATAACGTTGTTAATAACTTTTTAATTTTAAAAAAATATTTTTTATTTATTTTTACATTAAAAAGTACTGAAACTTTATAACCAGTACTGCTTTCTAAGAACAAATATAAATATTAATGAAATATTAAAAAGGATTGTTTATGCCTGCACCAGCCAGCGCTTCAACCTTCATTCCACAGCTGACCCCCCTGTCTGAGCATATTCGCCAGATTAATCATGACCAATCCAGACCTTCCTGGAAAGATCGTATCGTCAGCGTCCTGCCTGAAGTCGCGGCTGTTGTATCATTTGTGATCATGGTGGCTGCTGGAATGCAGCCCCTTATTGCAGCAGGAGTTGCTGGTGCTGGTTATCTCCTGTACCGGGTGGTAAAACTGGTAGCGAGAAAAATTCAATCCGTTCATGCCAAACCATTAATAAGTACGAAAGCACCAATAATATCACCTAAACCAACCACTGGTTCAAAATCCAAGGCGCTGCCTACCTCTGTTCCCTCCCAGTCTCCTGTTAAGACCAAGCCGACAATAGCTGCCCAAGAACCAGCTACCCGTTCAACCATCAGGTCACACGTAATCAACGCACAGCAACAGGCACAGCGCCAGTTGGACGCATTAAGAGAGAGTGACCGTATCAAAGGGCAAAAGCTTGCTCTTGCTGAGCACCAGCGTGATGAGGCACTTAAACTAAATAATGCCTTGCAAGGCGAACATGCCGCTCTCAAAACGAGCAGTCGACAAACAGAGGAGAAACTGCAGCAGAGTCAACAAAAGCTCACGGCTGACGTTCATAACAGGGATCTTGAAATTACTGAATTACAACGACACTCCACAAGCCTTGAAAAGCAGCTGGATACAGTCAGGGCTGAAGTTTCTGATACTGAAGTACAAATAGCTTTATTGCAAAAAAAACTTGAACATACTCAATCAAAAGTTGTTCAGCGATCACTGGAGATTGATCAGTTTAAAAAAGAGGCCGCTGTTAAAGATAGCCATATTGAAAGCCTGCAGCATCGTAAACATGAACTAAAGAGAGATTTAAAACAGCTGACTGAAAATTACCAACGTGCTCAGCACGAGCAAGCAAGGCTGAATACGGATATCGATACCCTCAGGCAACAGCAGGAAAAAGCCCTGAGAGAGCAAAGTTATTTAGAAAATCAGCTCAGGCAGGCAGAAAGCGTGGTAGCCCAGCAAAAAGAAACTGAAACCACACTGAATGAGCAACTCAATCAAGCAGAAATTGATAAACAGCGTAGGAAAGACCAGTTCCATAATAAATTGAATGATTACCACCAGCGCATCACTGAGTCTGACTTGCTTCTTAAGGATTACCAAATCCAGACTGCCAGGTTACAGACACAATTAAACGCTGAGATTGATAAGAACACTGCCAATACTTCCGCATTAGTGCAGTTAAAAACACAATTACAGTCTCTTAAGACACAACGGACACAGCAGCTACAAGACAGAAATACGTTACGTGATGCTCTGATGACCCTGAAGGAGCAACACCAGGCATCAGAAATAGAACACACTGAAGACTATCGAGCAGTTCAGCAACAACTACACGTCGTACAAGAGGCGAATGTGGCACTTAAGTCTTCGGTTGACCAAACAAGAGCAGAACTTCTTAAAACCCAGAAACATCAGGAAGAATTGATCAAACAGCTACACAGTAAAACATCAGACCTTACATTAATGAAGGGAGAGAAAGAGCAGCTTACGGAACAACATCAGAAAGCTCTGAAATCTCTGGAAGAGTTACAGAAAACCAATATTGAAAGCCAAGCAGTGCTGAGAGAACAACAAAGAAAAATGCAGGATGAGCAGGAGCGTTCTCAGGTTCTTCAGAGAAATCTGGAGGGAGCCACCACTGAATTGTCTGCGCTGAAATTAAACAGCTCTGAGATGGAACAGCGGTTATTCACATCAGAAACCGAGCGAGAGCATAATAAACAGACACTGCAGGAACAAGCTATTGAATTAGAAAACCTTGTTTCACGTTTAAAAACTCTGCGGCAAACGACGGATACATTGGAAACAGTTCAGCAACAATTACACGCTGTGCAACAGGAAAAGGTGGCGCTTCAGTCTGAGATTGATCATGAAAAAACAGAGCTTCTCAATGCTCATAAAGATAGACAGGGATTACTTGATCAGCTGAAAGAGTTACAGAACGCCCAGGTTGAAAGCCAAGCTGTACTGAGTAAGCAAAAAAGACAAACACAGGATGAGCATGAACGTTCTCAGGTTCTTCAGACAAATCTGGAAGAAGTCACCTCCAAATTCGCCACGCTACAATCAAAAAGCTCTGAGATGGCACAGCGGTTGCGCACATTAGAAGCTGAGCAAGAGCATAATGTGCAGAAACTACAGGAAATGACTGACACACAGAAGATTGAAATAAATGATCGTGATCTTATTAATCAGCAACAACAAGATCGAATCCAGCAGCTCCAGAGTGAATACTCGGAATTGACCGAACATAAAGACTATCTGGAAAAGCAGTTAGCTGAGGCAGAACTGGAGCTTCATTCAACAAAAGAGGGTCTTGAGCAGGCTCAAAGTCTGTTCGAACAATCAGGCAAAGAATCTGACGCTGAAATCAGAGATCTACAGGATCAGCTGGATAAGGAAAAGGGGGAGTGCCAGTTCCTCAGAACAGAGCTTGATTCTCTTGAATCCAATTTAGCAGAAGACAAGGCTAGACTAGTTCAAAAGTTAAGAACAGAGGCATTATCCATTAAGGAAGAGTACGATAGATTCTTTAAGGGCAGGGAAGACTCTTTATCCTTAGAGATACCCGAGCTTAACAGAGACAACTCGCTCTTTAGTTCACAGGAAAGCCTGGCTTCAACAGAATTTACACCTAATGAAGTAGAAACTCAGCAACCGCACGAAAAAGCCACTTCCAACCCTAGAGGCTTCACAGACATAGACAAGGCGTGTAATAAGGTAGCGAAAGGGGCCCAAAAGGTTATCGCTGGTATCGCTGGTATGCAGAGCAACGTAGAGAAATTGCTAAAACAACTCAAACGCGAAGAGAGAGAAAAATCTGTACTTGCCTCCATTTATGCAAAGGAGGCTCACGACCGTATACAAAAGTCACGGACTCTTTACAGTCTACAAAACGACCATATAGAAAAGTCACGGGCTCTTTACGGTCTACAATATGATGTTATGCACATGCGTGGCCCTGATGATGACATTTCTACAGAGCATTACTGGCTCAAAACAGCCGAAGGTCGCTCTCATTCACTATCAGATATACACAGGTTCTTCAAGCTCCAAGACTGGGAACAGACTTTAATATGTCAAGATATAAGACTCAACCTCCGAAAACCTATATCCCCAGAAACAATAGATCCTTACTCACACTGGTGGCAATTAACAGTGCCATTAGATGATGCAAGTGTGCTCTCTGATAGCTCTATACTTAATGAAAGCGAGCCTGTAAATAATTCTGTGTAAACGCCACCAAAACTATTACTCCTTGAACCGGTCAGGAAACATAATTTCAAACCGGTTCATGGCTGCTTTCCAGTTCCTGATCGGCATGGTCCATTTCTCGGAAGCTTTTTCCATGGCCAGATAGATTACCTTCATGACTGACTCATCAGTCCGAAAAATCTTCCGGTTCTTGATCGCCTTACGAATGACGC
>NZ_LUKQ02000314.1 GCF_001647025.1 Endozoicomonas atrinae | reverse complement strand
TGGCCGCCTTTGTGATTTGCAGCGACAGCAAAAACGAGCCACGGCATGAAAGCGCCCTGTTACTGACCGAAGCCATTATCGAGCAGCTGCCGTTTAACCGATTCGGCACCGACTACCTGAAGCCGGTAAAGCCCAGCAGCATCTCAGCGGAAAATTTATACAGCGGAGAGATAGACCGAAAGGGGGTAGCATTATGGGGCATCTCCTGGGAACAGACCCTGACCCGACCATGAACCACAGAAGGAACTGAACAATGGCCACACAAGATCGCTCCTACATTGGCAAAGGCAAAATTTACCTCAAGCGGTTAAGCGCCAGTACCGGCTTTTTACCGGTGGGCAATTGCAGCGCCCTGGAAGTGAGTTTTGAAGAGGACAAGAAAGAACAGAAGGACTACACCAGCGTGGGCGGTGGTAACGTCAATGTGGTTTCCAGAATAGACAGCGTCACCGGCAGCATGACCGCTATGGATTTAAGCGCCGCCAGTTTAGCGCCTGCCTTGAGAGCTGCGGTGAGCGAAGAGGCCAGCGGTTCAGTCACCGATGAAGTGATCGCCGCCAGCGGCACCGACGGTGAATTGCTGCCCTTTGCCTTTGCCCCTGACCATAGCCAGAGCATCACCGTGAAAGACGATATGGACAGCGCACTGACCGAAGGCACTGATTACAACCTCACCGCCAACGGTATCGTCGTAATCGGTACCGGCGCTATTGATAACGGTGGCGTGAAGGTGAGCTACACCAAAGCACCGCAAGAGATCATGCAGGCACTGGTGGAAGCCGGCGAGGAGTTTGCTTTGTTCTTTGACGGCATGAACGAAGCGCAGTCCGGAAAACCGGTGAGCATTACCATGCACCGCCTGAAGTTTTCGCCAGTACAGGGGCTGCCCTTTATCAGTGACGAGTTTGCCGAAGTATCAATGGAGTTTGAGGTGTTGAGGGACAGCAGCATCGGCGGTGTTGGCATGTCACAGTTTATGAAAGTCGTTCAGGCCATATAAGCGTCCAGCGACTAACAAGCCCGTTTTAAGGCTGCCCTCGGGTGGCCTTTTTTTTTAGCCAGAAGGAGCCAGGGACATGGCCAGCAATAACAGCGTTTTAAATATCGTTATCCGGGCTCGGGATTTAGCCAAGGGAGCCCTGACCAAAGTCACTGCCCGGTTACGCACCATGGGCAGAGCCAGCCAGCAGACCGAACATCGCTTTGCAAGTTTAGGCCGTAGCATCCGCAACCTGGTACTCACCAGCGTGGGCTTTTACGCCATCAAAAAAGCCATGCAGGGGGTATTAAACACCGGGGATCAGTTTGAACGGTTGGAAGTGCAGCTGAACGCCATCATGGGCAGCATGGCCGAAGGCGAGCAGGCAATGGCGTGGATAAAGGAGTTTACCAAGAACACGCCATTGGAACTGCAGGAAGTCGCTGACGCCTTTACCGCTTTGAAAAACTTCGGGCTAGACCCGATGGATGGCACCTTGCAGGCCATTGTCGACCAGACCTCCAAGCTCGGTGGCGGCATGGAGCGTTTGAAAGGGATCAGCCTGGCATTGGGGCAGGCCTGGGCAAAGCAGAAGCTCCAGGGCGAAGAAATTCTGCAGCTGGTCGAGCGAGGGGTGCCCGTTTGGTCACTATTGGAAAAGGTCACCGGCAAGAATACCCAAGAGCTACAGAAGCTATCCAGCGCCGGCAAGCTGGGCAGAGAAGCCATCAAGGGGCTGATTGACGGGATCGGCAAAAGCAGTGCGGGAGCCGCCAAGGCCAACATGGGGCTGCTGAGTGGTCTGATGTCGAATATGGCCGACCGTTGGACAGAGTTTAAAGACAGCGTCGCCGATGCCGGATGGCTCGATTACGTTAAGACGCAGCTGACCGCATTCGGTAACAAACTGGATGAGTTGGGGAAAAACGGCAAGCTGCAGGAACTCGCGCAAAAAATCAGCGACGGGTTTATCAGCATGGCGGAGTCAGTACGGCTGTCGTTGGCTTCAATTTCCTTTGAACAATTCGTCCAGGGAGCCACCGAAGCCTTTAACAGCGTCAGCACCGTCCTCGGCAAGATGCGCTCCGCTTTTCAGTTCACCAGTAACACCATTAAATTTTTCTTTAATAGTTTTCTGGTGGTGGTCAAAGGGTTTGCGTCAGCCTATACCGGCATCTTATACGGGGTCGTGAAAGTTTGGCAGGAAGTCACCGACGCCCTGGGGCTGGATGGCATAGCTGAAAAATTGAAAGGAACAATGGACTACTTAAAGTCATTGACGAAAGAGTTCGCCTCACAGGCCGCCAACGATGCCAACGATGTGAAGGACTCGCTGACCGGGATATGGGACACCTTTGCAGAAGAAAGCGAGGCTGCTATTTCAAAAAGCACCGACACCGTAAAGACCATGACCGATAGCCAGAAATTGCTCTGGCAAAATTACGCTGATGAATTAATTGCAAAACAAAAAGACATCCAGGAGGAGGTGACCAACACCGCTGACACTGCCAAAGGGGCTTTTAAAGACGCCGCCGAAGCGATGGCACAGATCAGCAACGCCGACACCCGAACCGAGCTGGCCAGCCTGGGTGTGGCATTGGCCGAAGCCTTTAGTCGGGGAGAACTCTCCCTCGAGGAGTACACCGCCGCCACCGAAGCGAGCCGCCAGAAATTACAACAGCTGAAAGATCAGGCAGAGATGACCGGCGACGCCTTGAGCAAAGTGGGCAAAACCAGCGAAAACGTGAGCCAGCAGCACAACGCCGCCATGGGTGAGAGCGCCACCATAGCGGGAGCGATGGCCGGTCACTACAACCACCTGAACGCCGAACTGCAGGGGATGAGCAGCAGCGCCCGGGAAGCCTTCGAGAAGATGAACAGTGTCGGGGATATCGACACCAGCGAAAGCCAGGGCAGCGTCGCCGCATTAAAAAAGGAGCTTGAAGGCACCAACGAGGAACTGAACAAGTTACAGCATAACTATTCGTTTGATATTACCGGCATCGATGACTGGATGACCGACACCGCCCAGAACGCCGCCTATGTAAAAAAGCAGTTTTTAGAGCAGAAGATCGCCCTGGAGGAGCTGCTGACCGGGTACGACAACGGCGAAGTATCGGCACGACGGATGGCCAGAGAAGGCCAGAGCGCCGCCTATTCTATGCAGCTATTGAACGAGCAAGACCTGAGCCAGCTGGACAGCGCTATACAACAGGCCGAGTCAAGCATGGAGTCACTGAACAGCAGCGCCAGAAACACCCTGGACGGGTTACAGAACGAGTTAGACCGCCTCCAGGGTAAGCAAGACCAGATCGAAAAGCGCCAGCACCAGAGCCGCCAGCGAGACCTGAAAAACCAGCTGGAAGAAGCCAGGGCCGGTGGCAACCAGCAGAGCATCCAGGACTTGAGCAAAGCCCTGCGACTCAACGATGCCATTTACCGGGAGAAACGTAACCAGCTGGCCGCCGAGCAGCGAGCCGAACAGCTGCAGAAGCTGCCCAGTCAGCGGGAAAATTCACGCATTAACCCACCACCGCAAAGCGCACACAGTAAACAGGCCGACAAGATTATCCGTCTTGAGTACCCCGGCGGCAGCGTCAACGTGGGCGTCAACCGAAGCGATGAAAGCAAATTGCTGGAAGCCCTGAAAAACGCCGGATTGAGATCCGTGTAAGGAAGGCCTATGCAACTGGATAGCATCACACTGCCCGATGATTTGCTGTGGATAAACGAGTTTGACTGGAACCCGGTGGAGCAGAGCCAGGAACGCACCTTAACCGGTGCTTTGCTGATTCAGGAGCAGAGCAAACAGTATGGTCGCCCCATAGAGCTCTCCGGTGGGCAGGACGCCGGATGGGTGACCCGAAGTACTGTGGCCAGCCTGCTCACCTTGAGCGAAACCGTCAACAACGTCATGACCCTGACCTTGCCCGACCTGCGGCAGTTTTCGGTAATTTTTGACCGAACATCAGGCAGCCCAGTGGAAGCGCAACAGATACTGCCCTTTGCGTTTCCCGATGACAACTACCAATACAGCTTGACCCTGCGTCTACTGACCGTGGAACCCCCGGCAGCATAGCAACCCAGATAACCAAAGGTGACATGGATGGCCATCAATAACAGCGACGTAAAACTCTTTGAAAGCCAGCGCCTGACCGACGAGGAGGACGGTGGCGGACGGGTAACCGGCAACGAAGTGATCGACGGCAACGTGAATAATTTATTCAGGGACATTTCACGATTAGACCGAACCATCGGTGACGTGGCACTGCGTAAAGCGTTTATCGGGATCAGTACCGACAACAGCGATGCCTATCTGGGCAGCCACCTGATCCTCACCGAGCCACCGAAAGACCCGAACGTCAGCGTCCTCTTATTCAATACCGACGACCAGACCGACGAGCGAGCCGACGCCCGAAACCGGATCGAGAGCTATGTGGTGCCGGGCATTGAAGCCAGCTGGCTGCCCATTGGTGACCAGCTGCAGGGACAGCGAACCATCGTCGGCTATCAGCGGGAGGAGCTGGCCATTCCCGAGATCGGCGAAGTTTACAAGATCACCACACCGGATGAGCAGGTGAGCCAGTTTGTCCGGATTACCGGCCTCACCCACCAGGTGGCCACGTTTACCTATAACCAGGGCGGCAAGTTTGTGGACTTTACCCGGCGAAAACTTGAGATGGACATCAGTGCGCCATTGATCACCACGTTTATCGGAGCGCAGCCATTCCCCGGCGTCCCTGAAGAACCGACCAGCACCGTCCACACCACCCAGATCGCCGACACCTCCCGCTATTACGGCATTCAGTCAGTAAGTGCTAACATCACCGCTGGTGACCTGACCATCAAGGCTGCGAGTGTTTACAACGCACTAGTGCCCAGCGCCAAAGTGGAAAGCCCACTATTGGATCAGTATGGCGGTTACACCGGCAAAACGATGGTGGCGACTTCAGCCAGCACCCGAAACGTCGCCTGTCGCTTTGTTCATATCAGCGGCAACCAGAGCCGGACTTACCTGCAGCGAGGCGTCCTGCCCAAGACCCTGAGTCTTTCACTGGAGGGCGGCACCTTTGAGGACGACGGCGCAGGCCTGCTGATCCACAAAAGCGGCAGCAACAACTACAGCCAACTGACCGTCGACTATGAGCTGGGCGAGATCAACGTATGGCGAGCCAGCAGTTACACCACCGCCAGTGCTTCTGCCAGCTACCAGCCTGCCGTGGCCATTACCGGAGCTGCCGTCAGCGGTGCCATTCCCATCACCAACCAGAACCGGGGCTTTAACTACACACTGAACATGGCCGAGGCGAAGCCACGACCGGGCACTCTGGTGGTGA
>NZ_LUKQ02000313.1 GCF_001647025.1 Endozoicomonas atrinae | reverse complement strand
CATCCTGAGTTTTAATCTGACTGGCTATTTGATCTACCAGTTTTTCGTTGATTTCAACGCTCATTGTTATTCTCCATTTTGGAGTATTAACGACAAGCGTTTACACAATTTAAATTACATTCCCGTAAAGGCAGAAACGGCAGGATCAAAAGACCCTGAACTGGTTGTTGGTGACGCTGGTGATGTAGCGGAAACCATCATCAGCAAAGAGAAAGAGATTGATCAATCTCTTGAGAAGATGGTAGATGAGCTGGTAAGCGAGGATTCTGCTAACGTTCTGTCAGATGAGCGTGAACGCCATAAGTCATCGATTGCAACAGGATCATCAAGCGATGTCGAGTTACTCACTACAAGAACAGGAGTGATAAGCGATTTAGATGAGTCCAAGCATCGCCCACAAACGGATGAAGATATGGAGCGTATATCTGCATCAATGAGAAAGGAACACCTTAAATCTAAACGTACGACAACAACAATCTCTGTATATATGAAGAGAACCGAAAGCCATAAAACTGAAGTCAAGGCGAACGTCGTCCCTGGCAGGGCAACTGAACAGCAGAGAATAGAACACAGCGTTCGCTCCCAGATCACAGTAGGATCAACAGCCCCCAAAAAGCAGGTTAAATGGGACTCTTCGGTCGATCCAGCCTCCTCCTCGGTTCCTAAAGAGACACAACAACAAGAAGAGCCATTGAAAACTGAAGCTGCTTCCGCCTCCAGCTTGGTAGAAGCTATTATCGGTGCAGAGAAAGCTGAAAGAGTGAGTACACCATCCGCATCATCTGACGATCTTCGGACTCGCACCGTGAAGGTCTCCTATATCGCATATGGTACTACTTCAAGGCCTTACACTGAGGAGAAATTCCAAGCGGGTAGTTCAATTAAATCCATTAAGGAATGGCTAAATAATACAAGAGCGAAGTTCAAGGACACATACTTAAGCCGTTACCCCATGCAGGTTGAGGTTATCTCGAAAATAAAAGGATCTCCTGAAGACAGTAAGATACAAGTTTCATTTACTGAAGCAATAACCAAAAAGGTGCCAATGAAAGAGCCTGATGCTCCTCGTACTTCGGCTGTCAGCCCTACGTTTGAACAATGTTCAAGGTCCCTTTTTTCTCAACTGACAGAAGCTGAAACTAAATCGGATAAAGATACAACCCGGGTATAAACCAACGTTAGCCTGAGGTTAAAGCGGGACTGTTCCGAATAGGCTTTCCTATGGACAGTTTGTATAATGGCGCATTCCCGTTTTTTTATCCGACCGTCAAGACAGAATCGAATGAGCCAACGTAAAATACTTGTCACCAGTGCCCTGCCCTATGCCAACGGCCCTTTGCATATGGGGCACCTGGTGGAATACATCCAGACGGATATCTGGGTTCGTTTCCAGAAGCTGTCTGGCAACCAGTGCACCTACGTATGCGCTGACGATGCCCATGGCACCGCCATCAGCCTTCATGCCGGAAAGCAGGGCATCTCACCAGAAGAATCCGTGGCTCGTATCAACGTGGAGCGGGTTCGCGATTTTGGTGAGTTCCATGTGGAGTTCGATAATTACTACTCCACCCACTCCGAAGAGAACCGCAAGCTCTCTGAAGCGATTTACCTTGCCCTGAAGGAAAAGGGACATATTGTCAGCCGAAACATTATTCAGGCTTATGACCCTGAAAAAGAGATGTTTCTTGCTGATCGTTATATCAAAGGCGACTGCCCAAAATGTGGCGCCTCTGATCAATATGGTGACAACTGTGAAGTGTGCGGTGCCACCTACTCACCGGCGGAACTGAAGAACGCCCGTTCTGCAATTTCTGGAGCGGCCCCCGTTGAGAAAGAGAGTGAGCATTTCTTCTTCAAACTTTCTGATTTTGATGCCTTCCTGAAGCAGTGGACCCGCTCTGGTACCATCTCAGACGAAATTGCCAACAAACTGGCCGAGTGGCTGGACGCTGGTCTGCAGGACTGGGATATCTCCCGTGATGCGCCCTACTTTGGCTTTGAAATCCCTGGTGAACCCGGCAAATACTTTTATGTATGGCTGGATGCGCCAATTGGCTACATGGCAGCATTTGAGAATCTCTGCCAGCGCCGTGATGACCTGAGCTTTGATGAGTACTGGAATAAAGACAGCCAGTGCGAAGTGCACCACTTTATAGGCAAGGACATCGTTAACTTTCACTGCCTGTTCTGGCCAGCCATGCTCCATGGTGCCAACTATCGCACCCCAACCCGTGTGAACGTACATGGTTATCTGACCGTGAACGGTGAAAAAATGTCCAAGTCACGCGGCACGTTTATCACAGCCCGTACTTACCTGGAACATCTGGATCCTGAGTACCTGCGTTATTACTACGCTGCCAAGCTGTCCAGCCGTATTGATGACCTGGACCTGAACACCGATGACTTTATCCAGCGGGTAAACTCCGACCTGGTGGGTAAGGTGGTGAATATTGCCAGCCGAAACGCAGGCTTCATTAAGAAACGCTTTGACAGCAAACTGTCCGCCAATAATAGTGCACCAGAACTGACAGCCGAGTTTCAGGAAGCCGCAATTCGCATTGCCGATCACTATGAAGGTCGTGAGTTCGGCAAGGCCATGCGTGAAATCATGGCGCTGGCAGACAAAGCCAATGCCTGGATTGATGAAGTGAAACCATGGGTCGTTGCCAAGGAAGAAGGCAAGGATCAGGAACTGCATGACATCTGCAGCACCGGCATCAACCTCTTCCGTCTGCTGATGATCTACCTCAAGCCTGTACTGCCAGCCATGGCGGTTAAAGCTGAAGCATTCCTCAATGTTGCTCCACTGACCTGGCAGGACAGTCAGACATTGCTGCTGGATCACAATGTCAATAAATTTGAACCATTGATGACCCGTGTAGAAGCCGATAAAGTAGCGTCTATGATTGAAGCCAGCAAGGAGGTGCTAGCCCAGATGGAATCATCCAATAAAAAAGCTGAGACTTCTCCAGAGTGGTTGGAGAAAGACCCCATTGCTGACGAAATCGCGTTTGATGACTTTGCCAAAGTCGATCTGCGTATCGCAAAGATTGTGAATGCCGAACTGGTGGAAGGAGCTGGCAAGCTGCTGCGCCTGACACTGGATATTGGTGAATCTGAGCCCCGCAATGTCTTTGCCGGCATCAAGTCTGCCTATGCTCCGGAAGCCCTGGTCGGCAAACATACTGTAATGGTTGCAAACCTGGCTCCGCGCAAAATGAAGTTTGGTGTGAGCGAAGGCATGGTGTTGGCTGCAGGCCCGGGTGGCAAGGATCTCTGGATTCTTGAGCCCCATGAAGGTGCTCAGCCAGGCATGCGTGTGATGTAATCGCACCAATACAGGGAACGTTTACTTTTGATTTTGGTCTATCCCTAGTAAACATTTCCTGTATTCTCCTCTAAGTCTGGAATAATGCTAAACCGTATTGTCAACCCGCTGGCACTGGCGCCAGCAGCCAACGCCACCAACTTCGACACACCGCAACATCCGGGTATCTGGAACTCATACAAGCTGACCAGCAGGGAGCTCGATTTTACCTTTATTCCAGCCCCTGTCTTGCCTGAATGCCCCACCTCCGTAGGGCTGGCCCTCAGACAGTCTTACGCCGTGATAACATTATACTGCCCTGAACCAGTGGATATTCCCCAGGAATATCAAATGATTGCTTCTCTTTTCGGTAAAGAGCCTGAGCATGAGGCCAGGCTGCATCGAAATAAAGGGAGTGCTGACGAGCATTACCACTTTAAATTTGAGGAGGGAGATACTGAAAAAATCGATTCATTTATCTCCCATGCCCTTCGTGAATATTTAATGACGACCAGCTGTATAGAAGAATCAAATCTTAACTTCAGAGCAGCATTCGACACTTTTATGGAGCAAGACCAGAATATCATTTGCTTCGAAAATCAGGATACTGCCCAGAGAAACACAGAGCCCGACAGAACCACCTCACTCTCAGACTGACTCCACCTCACCCTGCGTTAAATAACGCCACTCACCAGACTTCAGCAGAGGGTCAAGCGAAATCGCCCCCACCTGTTCCCTGTGCAAACCCACCACCTTATTGCCGATGGCCGCAAACATACGCTTAACCTGATGATATTTACCCTCAGTAATGGTCAACAGCACCTCTGAAGGTGCAAGAACCTCCAGTAAAGCTGGCTTGGTCAGTGCCTTCTCACCTTTTAGCTCAATCCCGCTGGCAAACTGCTCTACCAGTTCTGGCGTCTTTTCCTCTGGCAGAGGATCGGCCAGTTGAACACGATAACGCTTGCCACACACTTTCACGGGAGAGGTCAGTCGATGAGACCACTGCCCATCGTCAGTAATCAGTACCAGCCCTGTGGTGTCCGCATCCAGACGGCCAGCAATATGCAGTGAGTAGGCCTTGGGAATATCCAGCAAGGAGAGCACCGACGGATAGACCTCATCCACATTGGAACAGAGTGTATTCACCGGTTTATTGAGCATGATATAGCGAAGTCCACGTGCTTTCACCAGCTCACCCAGAAGACGGACTTCACAGTCATCCGGCACCTTGAAGGCACTGTTTTTCACCACAATACCATCACAGGTCACTTCCCCTCGATGCAAACATTTCTTGGCATTCGCACGGGAGAGTTCGGTACTTTCACAGAGGTATTTATCTAAACGCATGAGGGATGACTAATTTTGAAAAAGGCAGATGGTAATAAGAAAACTGTAGGATCACTACCTAAACATCAAGGATGGTAAAATATAAAGTGTAAAGATAAAAATGAGAGACTATCGAAAATAATTTATACATATATTTGGTAACTACTTATACATTTACAAATAATGTATAAGTAGTTAAGCATACATATCCAGAAACAATATCAAAAGAATTACTCAAGGTGCTGCTGATTTTGCTCTGCCAAAGCATCCTCCGTTTCAGGTCGCTGGCGACGCATTTACGGTCCTTGTAGGAGACGTATTTCAGCGAGTTACGTACCTGATGCACAATACACAGCTGAACCTGAGCCATTGGGAACACGGTGTTAATCGCTTCCGGGAATCCGGTAAGCCCATCAACACAGGCAACGAAGACATCTTCAACTCCACGGTTCTTAAGCTCTGTCAGCACAGAAAGCCAGAATTTGGCACCTTCTGTTTCGGCAAGCCAAAGACCCAAAAGTTCCTTATGGCCTTCAGTGTTCACGCCAAGAGCAACATACACGGTTTTACGAATAACCCGTTTATCCTGATGAACCTTAACCACAAGGCCATCGAGATACAGGATGGGGAAAAGTCTGTCCAGCGGGCGATTCTGCCAAGTCCTGACCTCATCGTAGACAGCATCAGTTACCTTGGATA
>NZ_LUKQ02000312.1 GCF_001647025.1 Endozoicomonas atrinae | reverse complement strand
ACACGGTGGAGAAACCCGGCATCAAGCCCGGCAGTCTGACCGTGACTTATATATCCAACAGCCAGAATAAAACCCTGACCGACCAGGGCAACGGCCTGCTGACCGGCGACGGCAATGGCGCTATCCATTACGCCCCGGGAGAATTGAGCTTTAAGTTAGACAACCTGCCTGACACTGGTACCGAGATACAAGTGGATTATCAGGAAGGCACCAGCGCCGGTGGTCAGGTGAACGTTGCCATCGATGGCCAGGGCGTAATGAGTGGCACGATACCCGGTGCGCCGTTATTGCCCGGTTCCATACAGCTGCAGTTTCTGGTGGAACAGTTATCCAACGTGCCGAGCGACGCCCGGGGGGAAAATTTCGAGACTTATGAAACTACCACCACCGTGGCAAAGCGGCTGGCTGACGATACCGCTGGCGGCTGGCGTGGCGTAACAGGCACCATTGATTATCAGACCGGTGCCTTTACGATTCTGGCGTTGCAGGATTACACCTATACAGAATTCACCAACATCCGGCAGACCTCAGGTGGCGCTACCTTCTATCGAGTGGAAACCACCAATACAACGCAAAAGCAGACCTTTAACGGCAGTAGTATCACCGCCATCGCCCAGGCCAGCAACCTGAGCCATGCCCCCTACAGCGAAACCCTGCCATCACCCGAGCTGACCCTGGATCTATTGCCCTTAATCAGCGATACCCTACTGCCGGGGAGCGTGGTGTTTACTTGGAACGGCAAGACCTACTATGACCGGGATGGTCAGGTGTTCACCAATCTCAGCACCGAAACCAACGCAGGCCTGCAGGTAGGCAGCATTGATTACAGCGGTGGCGTGGTCACGTTAGCCACTTATCCACAGGGGGGATTTACCAGCGCCACCATCGAAGCTGCAGCCACCATCGGCCCGGGTTTTAAAGTAGACGCCGTGGCCTTTCGCACACCGGGCTCACCGGTTCGATTGGGCAGTTTGCAGCTAACGGCAGTGCGAGTGGATAACGGCGACATCATCACCGCCAGCGCCGACTTTAACGGCGAGATAAACACCAGCGAAGTGCAGGGAAAGATCGACACCACCACCGGCTGGTGTGAAATAGTGTTCACAGACGGCGGCTCTCCTGAAAAGAAGCCCATCTTCGTGATACCGCAGAGCATACGATATAACTGCATTGTGGAAACCAGCCTGCCGCTGGACGCCGAACTGATCGGGCTAGACCCGGTGCGTTTACCACCGGATGGCAAGGTGCCCATTTTCAGAGCAGGCGACATCGTGGTGATCAGCCACACCAGCAGCACCGATGCCGCTACCCCTACCGCAGGCCAGGTGATCAACCTGAGCCGTGACCATCAGGCCGACATTGTTGTGGAAGACAGTACCGGGGCTTTGCTGGCAAGCGATCAATACACCGTCGATAGAGAGGCCGGAACCGTTACCTTTGCTGACCCACTGAGCCTGATCGACGATCAGAGCAACCCATTGACTGCACCTTTTACCATTAAGGATCGGGTGGAGCACATGAGCGTTTTAAGTGACGTTCAGATCAACGGCGACCTTTCTATTATTTCGCCTGTCCCTTGGGATTTACCTGCAACCGAAACCACAGTAGGCAGTGCGGTCGTGTATGGCGATCTTCAGGCCAGAGTGAAAAACTTTTTCAGCCAGAAGGTATGGGATAACGGCGACCCGAACTGGACAGACAACCGGAACGGTGACCAGACCACCGCCCAATACAACACCATCAACTATCCAGTGGAGGTGACCAACAAGGGAGCCATCTATGGCAAGTGGGCGATCATCTTCACCAGTGGTTCAGCATTCCAGATCGTAGAGGAAAAGCTAGGGATCATAGCAACCGGCAACATCATTGCTGATGTAGCACCGCTGAACCCGGAAACAGGCGTGCCCTTCTTAACTATCCGGGCTGATGGTTGGGGAACTGGCTGGGCAGCAGGGAACGCTATTCGATTTAATACCGATGGTTGCCTTGCACCTATCTGGATTTGTCGGACGGTTCTCGCTGGTCAGGGAACGGAAACCAATGATGATTTTACGCTTCAGATCAGGGGGGATGCTGACTAATGGCTGGAATATGGTTTCCCGAAGATAACGTTGCAGGAAAGCTATCTACGCCTCGAATTTATGCGGCGGATAATGAGGCGTTTAATTCGTCTGTTTCAGAACTTCATTTTGTAATGACGTTGATTTTGCATGAGTCAACGGCGACAAAAAGTGTTCCGCTTTTAAATGTAGATGGCTTCGCAACGTCAAATGGCAGTTCTGTGTATCGGACAGATATATGGGTTGAAAATGGGGTTTTACATTATCGAACGGAAAGGTCTAGTGATGGCCGTGTAGGAACAAAGGGAGAATCAACTACCCTATTGCCGACAGGTGTGCCTGTTGAAATCGTAATCACTATGAATGCGAGCCGGAGTTATACGCCTGATAAGTTGGTAATGCACATCAATGGCACACGAGATACTGTTGTTAATTTGCAATCAAGTAAAAACTATACCTTTCCCTGGTATAGTTATCAGGAAGTCTCTCTGGGCTATGCATCGAAGACGAATACCTTTGCAGCAGGTCTGTTAATTACAGACTTTCACCTATCCAATATTTATAACGCATCGCCACAAAAAAATACGTCAGCAATTAGTACCTACCAGACGATATGGAACTCTGATTTTGAGAATGTGGCTGAACCTCTAAAAATCGCTACCCGGCGCAATAACATAGACAGCAGCCTAAGTTGGGCTAATAGCGATGATACAAAGGTCATCTGGACAGATGGAAATACCATCCCGACGACAGGTGGCGGTGGTGATGCCGGAGCCGGGGGAATTATTATTCCCGGCAATGGGAACACCACACAGGTTCAGGGCGTCATTACAGAGAATGACCTTTTTGTTGCCCGGAGAGTCATGGCTATTACCGAGGCGCAGCTGGCAGTGACCGATAGCGAACTGACCAAACATGCTGTTCTCGATAGCACTGTCAGCAGCGATGTTGATGGAACCTATACCCTGGATACCAGCCCCTATGAAGGCACCGTCTTTGTTATCGCCGCCGATGATTACGGCACCGTCTGGCAACCTGACACTGCTTATGCCGTAGGCGACGTGATCAGGCCGCCGACCTTTCAGGGCTATGTCTATCTTTGCACATTGGCAGGAACCACCAGCAGCACCGAACCCGTGTGGTGGCTGGATACCGATGGCAGCCAGAGCATCGGCACCGCCCAATTTCAGGCGAAGCCATTTAGCCGACCGTTAGCCCACGGCCCGATCCTGCCGACCATTATCCCCAGTGCATAACGATGGCTTACGACCCCTCCGCAAGCACCGATTTTATATTCAGCGAACAGGCCTACCAGCCTGCGGTGGATTTCGCTTTTTATCCACAGAAGACATACGCCTTTACCACACCGCCCTCCGTTGTCCGTTTTTGCCAGAGCCAATGGCAGACCAGCCAGCCACAGCAGCGTGACCACAGCGCCGCCTATGGCAGCAGCCTGGCGATAGATGCCACCAGAGCGCAAAGCAGTCATCAGGCCACACCGCTGGAAGCCCATGCTGTCGGGCTTTTCTGGGGCGTGGTGGCGAGTTTGCAGGAAACCGTACAAATTAGTCATGGCCAGAGCCAAGACAAAGAGAACCGCATTAGTGGACACTGGCAGCAGTCGCCCACCAAGCAGCGCCTCCAGCGCCAGGGATGGGACAACAGCCTCCAGCCCCAAGACCAGCGCACCGAGCATGACTGGCAGATACCGCCCGAGAAAGACGCCCTGCGGCTGGCCAGCTTTCGCCGTGTGGATGAATTCAGCCCACCGCACCAGCAGGAAAACCTCGGCTACCGGATCCCCGAAGCCAGCCTGCTGAACTTTCAGTTTGCCGGGCAGAGCTACACACCGGCCACCAGCCCTGACGTGTTTTTCAGGATGGGCAGAGCCATCGAGCAAAAAGTAATCCAGCCAAGGGACAGCCGAACCGGTTTCAGCTTTCAGAGCAACCGGCAGCTGGACGACCCGGTGGTGATTCCCTGGGGCTTAGGACAGAAAGCCAGGGATGAAAGTGTTACCGGCAAGTATGGCGGCGAGACCGACCCGAACGTGGTGGAGAAACCGCAACCCGAGCAGCCGGATATCAGGGAGAGCTATTTACTTATGAATATTATCAGCGTAGTCACCTTGCCAGATCGTACCCCCATCGAACTGAACGATTTAGAAATAGAATTAGATATAGACAGCTTCAGCTGGAGCCTGACCGGACAGCTATGGGGAGCGTCCAGCCTGGCCATGATAGAACCGGATGCCAGTGGGCCGAAGCAGGTAGAGATAAACATCAATGGCTGGGTTTGGGTATTCATTATTGAGCGATACAGCACTGATCGTCGGTTCGGTAATGAACGATACACCGTGACCGGCACCAGCCGCAGCCAGCTGCTCGCCACCCCGTATGCACCCAAGCGCAGCAAAAGCAGCGCCAGTGACATCAACGCCAAACAGGCCATCAGTGAGGAGCTGGCCAATACCGGCTTTACCGCCAGCTATCCCAACCTGAACAACTACAGCACCCCTGACTGGATTATTCCCGGTGGCATTTTCAGCTATCAACACCAGACGCCCATGGAGGTGATTGCACGACTCACCACCAGCGCCGGATCGGTGGTGATTCCTGCCCGAGACAGCGACCAGCTGAACATCCAGCCCCGATACCCTGCCAGCCCATGGAGCTGGGGCACCGCCACGATGGACAGGATTATTCCCGCCAGTATGGTCATCAGCCTGAGCGCCAGCTGGCGACCCGAACCACAATACAACGCAGTGTATGTTTCAGGTACCCATGTGGGCGTAGCAGTCAACGTTAAACGCAGCGGAACTGCAGGGGATGAACCAGCACCGGATATTTTGGAAGACTGGCTGACAGAGACCCAGGTCAACACCGAGCGAGGCCGGAACGAACTGGCCAAAGGCGGTCACCAGAGCATCAACACCATCGAACTGCCGCTGACCGACACCAACACCGCCCCCGGACTCATTGAGCCAGGGATGCTGGTCGAGGTTCAGGATATAACCGGTGACTGGCAAGGGCTCTGCTTGCGATCCCATATCAGTGCCTCAGGGGGATTAAACGCCGTTATCCAGAGCGTGGAGCTTGAAAGGCATTATTAGAGAAAGAGGATGCCCGGCCTAAGGAGTAGAGCCGGGACTTATACCAATTGAATTTTCTAACTACTGTATAACTGCCCAATCACGGGAGCACAGACTGAACAGTCGACCAGCTTCGCTGCAAAGGTTATTCCAAGCTTCACAGCAACAATCTACAATATTTTCATAACCTGAAAATGCTTTGTTTGATAAGTCATGCTCCCGCATCCACTCCCATAGCCTTTCTGAGCTGTTTAACTCCGGTGCGAATGGT
>NZ_LUKQ02000311.1 GCF_001647025.1 Endozoicomonas atrinae | reverse complement strand
GATGAGAGGGGCAGGCTTAAGCATTTAGAGATCAAAAATCAGCGACTATATCTGTAATCCGGTGGAAATAGAACTTGGCTAAAGTTAATCGCTAAATGCAAATGAGAATACTCGTGCGTAAGCCCTGATAGGGATCTAAAAGACAGTTTCAATCATCAAGTAAGCGAACAATCCCTATGAATGCTGATCTGATGAATAACGGGAGCAGGTCATATTGCTGTGGTTTGATGCAATCAGAGCCTGTTGACACCTCATCTGAGAGTTATCTTACCGACGATTCTTGTAACACTGTGACCTGGGATACCCGAAAAGTATGGAAACTATCATGTCCCCCTGTTTCCTATACAACAGGTTCAGTCAAGATCCTTCAACGAGAGGATGTCGGCTCTGTCGTATTTCGAAGAGTAAAAGCAACTACACCTCCAAGCCCCTCTGATTCACACGATAGTACCTTGAAGCTAGGGAAGGTTGCCCTGTTTCCAACAGTAGAACAGTCCAAGCCGCTATTTACCGATGATGGTGGTGTTCTACAAGTTGGGCATATCAGGTTATCGACGACGATTGACAAGGAGAGCAATAGACTCATTTTAACCGCTGAAGGAGTAGGCAAAACGAAATTGCAACGGGTTTTGACCATTAAACTCAATCAACCAACCCATCCTTTACTCTGCAAACTGTCCTGTGATGCTCGTACGGTGACGGATAATGGTGCAGAACATCTGACCTTTTCGTGTGGATTAAACCAACAGCAGCTTTCTGACCTCTTACATGGTTTGAATCAATGCTCACCAAATTCAACCTTACGTTTCTCCTTCAACTGATCAAAAATAGAAGCCAATATATTCCCAACTCATTCCTAAGCCTTTGACACTGGCCACCAGTGACGGGCATTCTTGACTGCTTGAGATATAAACCCCAAAAAAACGTATCAATGGATATAAAAACAATAATTATCGACACCCGTGATGGATTTCACCTTGCTGGCACCGAGTTTCTACCAAGGCATGCCAATGGTATTGGCTTAATCATTAATGGTGCTACTGGCGTTGTGCGAAAGTATTATCAGGCCTATGCCGAGTTCTTATGCCAACAGGGTTTTACGGTGCTGACCTATGAGTTTCGGGGTATTGGTGAGAGCCAGTCGGTAAACAGCGACGCTCCTGCACCCAGCATGCTCCACTGGGGGCAACGGGATATGGATGCGGTGCTGACGGACTTTATCCAGCGCCACCCGCAGTTGACGGTAAAAGGTATTGGCCACTCCATGGGTGGCCAGCTGCTGGGCATTTTGCCGGATAATAACCGCTACTCCGGATTTTTAAACATCGCATCACAGCATATTTACTGGAAGCACTGGCCATTGAAAGACCGGCCATTAACCATCGCGTTTTTCTTTGGTGTGCTGCCATTGTTCTATACCCTGACGGGCGGTTTGCCCAAATGGGTGCTGGGGGCAGAGTATCTCCCCCGACAGGTTGCCCGTGACTGGAGCCGTTTTGGTCGCAAAAAATCGTATATTGCTGATCTGGATGGACGACCATTACGGGATGGTTTCCGGGGGTTTACCGGGAAGATGCGCTTTTACGGTATAGCCGACGATCGACGTTTTGCACCACCCACCGCAGTTTATCAGCTTGAGAAGCTGTTCAGTAATGCGGACAGTCATGTAAAAATCCTGAACCCTAGGGATTACCAGATGAAGTCCATTGACCACTTTGGTTTTTTCAAAAAAAGCATGAACCGACAGGCATGGCAGGAAAGTACTGAATGGTTACTGGGCTGAAGGTGTCTGCGAGATGTTTTTTAACCACAGAGACACAGAGGCACGAAGAAAGACGTTATATGCCTTTGTCTTTGTGATCAAAAAAATAGCGTCAATAACCAACAAATTCTCTGAGTTTTTATTCATTCACCGTATGATCCAATCTGCTTTTTCTTAGAATATCTTATTGAGACCAATAACAATGAATAAACAATGTGCTCTGGTCGCTTGTGCGGTATTACTGTCAGGGTGCGCGGCACAACAGCCACTGGTAAAGGATGTACTGGCCAACGATGACCGTTACATGCAGGACAATCTATCCGTGCAAAATGTTCCCCAGGACGTGCAACAAGCGTTTGGGGGACTGGTTGAGGGGAACGTGACCCGGACGGTGGATATTGAGAAAACCATGATCAATATCGAGGATGGCAAAGAAAGCGCATTTGCTAAAGAAGAAACCGTCTATGTGCTGGATAACGGCCTGAACCGAGCGGTCATAAAAGACGTGAATAACGACATACATTTCCTCTCGGAGTACACCCTGGGCTATTACGGTCTTTTCGACCTGATATATCACGATTTGATCACGTCGAGGGAAAGAATGGATCCCCCCAAAACCATCACTTCTTTCTCAGAGACCAGCAGCAGCCTCGGGAAAATCAGTGAGAATACCGAATACACATTCCGATATACGGTAGACAGTCATCAGGTGGGTAGTTATGAGGAAGGGTTACACTGCAGCACCGGTGATGCTTTCCCAGCCAGTGAGTACAATCCGCTGTTCAGTGGCAACGCACTGTACATTGACTGTAATTACACCGGTACCAATGGCCAGATATGGCTAAAAACCCGGTCGATATATCTGGCAGAGTTGGATATTGCCCAGAAGATTTCTACCTCCGCTTCGAAGCGAAAAAGAGAGTGGAGATTTACCAATATTCGGGTGCAATCAATGGCTGACTGAGCAAATTAAGATGTACATAGACAGCCACTGTTAATCAAGGACATGCTTATACCACTGACTAAACCGTAAAATTTTGAACAGTGGCGCTTTCTTATAAACGATAAACTGCAGAACCGTTAATGACCATTCAGACCCGACACAGCGAAGTTCATGATATCCCACAAATTCGAGCTCTCTATGCCGAAAAAGGGGCATACAGCAATACCTTGCAACTGCCTTACCCTTCACTGGAAAAGTGGCAAAACTTTCTGGGCAAGGAGAACCCGAATTTCATCAGCCTGGTAGCCATTGATCAAGACCTGGTGCTGGGACAGATCGGAATGGAAATATTTAGCAACCCACGCCGTCGTCATGTAGCCAATATCGGCATGGCAGTGCGCACGGATGTCCAGGGACAGGGAATTGGCAGTCAACTGCTGGAAGCCGTTATTGATCTGGCCGAGAATTGGATGGCTATTCGCCGAATCGAGCTGGAAGTTTATACCGATAATGCTGCAGCCATTGCCCTTTATCAGAAATTTGGTTTTGAGATTGAAGGAACGGCCCGGGATTATGCTTTTCGCAATGGCCGTTATGAGGATGTGTACCTGATGGCCAGGATCTGCGGAAGCACTCAATAGTTATTACTGCAGAGACATAACGTCACTTGCGAAGAGCAGCTATCTTTGCCCTATTCTTGCCAATTGGCTCTTTTGTTTATCATCAGGATTGGATATGAGTGATGCAGTTTATAAAGTACTTACAAAAGCACAATGGTCAGCACTGGACAATGACGGTGAATTTACCGGTTCACAAGATGATCTGGAGGATGGATTTATTCATCTTTCAACCAGAGAGCAATACAACGGAGTCATTGACCGGTTTTTCAGGGGAATAAAACCGCTCTATATCGTTGAGTTTTCTGCAGTAGACTTTGGTGATGCACTGAAATGGGAACCGGCAAAATCCGGTGAGCTGTTCCCACATGTCTATAATCGTCCATTAAAGCAAACTGAGATATTGGGTGTTGAGGTACTGGAATAGTATGGGTTTGTGCAGAACACTTTCTGGTTTATTACTGCTGTTTGTGCTCTCTGGTTGTACACTCAATCAGCAACAGGGTGATTATCAGATTATTCATGAAGGAAAAATATCAGGTTATGCCTACCACGATTATGCCCTGAAACTGGCCAGAAATGACCGGCTGACCATTGATATCAATACACCAGCACTGGATGTCATCATTGTTGCGCCGGTTGAAGCAGCTCTTGAAAATAACCAGCCATTTACTGTACTGACCGATGATGAGTATACCCTGCGGGTACTGATGCCCAGAGCCTTTGCCCGGAGGAATGAAACCTACCAATACCAGTTATCCATTACGGTCGACCGGAATTAATTGATGGCCATCAGTAGGGTGACTTCGTCTTACGACTCTTTATTAACCACAAAGGCACAGAGACACGAAGAAAAGATATTCTTTTCTCTTGGTGTCTCTGTGCCTTTGTTTGGTGTCTCTGTGCCTTTGTGATGAACAGATCATCATCATTTATAGACACCCTTTTACTTCAACAACCGTAAATCCCCCCATTCTCCCGCTTTTTTATTGGCGATATTATTTCGAGCCGTTAAGCCACTAAGAGTTTGTTATGAGCGCTCCCATGTACAGCCAGTACGCCAATGAGTATGCAATGGCGATTACCGATAATGTTTATAACGCACTGCTTGAGCGCCCATCCATGCTGGCCATGTTGCCTGAGTTAGAAGGAAAGACGATTCTTGACCTTGGCTGTGGACCGGGCGCCTATGTGGAGCACTTTCTCAGTCAGGGTGCCCTTGTGACCGCCAGCGATATATCTCCGGAAATGGTGCAGATCGTTCAGAACCGGTTTGGTGATAAGGTTACTGCTTATGTGGTGGATTTAAGCCATGGCCTCCCGAATGAGCAGGATACATCCTACGACCTGATCGTCTGCCCACTGACCATTCATTACATTGAAGACCTGACACCTCTCTTTACTGATGCCCGGCGGGTACTTAAACCGGGTGGTTCATTTTTCTTTTCAACCCATCATCCCATTGTTGACTTTGAAGTGTCTCCCTCTGGCAACTACTTCTCCCGTGAATTGATTGTTGAAGAATGGGACACCATTGGTCACCCGGTTCAGGTTCAGTTTTACCGACGTTCCCTGACTGAGCTGTTTACGGCTATTGCCAATGCAGGCCTGTGTGTTGCCAACCTGAGTGAAGGCTGCCCAGCTGAAGTTATGAAAGAGGTCTCACCGGAGTCTTACGAGCACCTGTCCAGGAACCCGAATTTTCTCTTTGTAGAATGCAAAGCCATTGCCTGAAGCCGTTTTTTAAGCATAAAGCAACCATAAAACGATCAACAGGGAGCAGTCACTTTTGGACGCCATTGTCACCGCTGTCAGTCGCAGTGCCGAACACAACTTCAGTAAACAGAACCAGCCATCCATTACTTTGATCGAAGGTGTAGGGGTTGAAGGTGATGCCCATGCCGGCAAAACCATCAAGCATCTCTATCTGTTAAAGAAGGATCCATCACGCCCTAACCTGCGTCAGGTACACCTGATACCAATCGCATTTTCTAAATCCTTAAGCTGCCGCCAACTATGCTTAGGCATCATTACCATGCATTATCTAGAACAGATGTCTCGTCGACCACAGCTACCCGAAGGTTTTAATGATGTTGATTT
>NZ_LUKQ02000310.1 GCF_001647025.1 Endozoicomonas atrinae | reverse complement strand
TTTAGTAACCACATAAAAAACAAGTGTATCTAATAGGACTGCCGGTTTTCTATAAAGTTTCATTGGAGGTTAATTTGATTTTTATTAATTGTATTGATTTTTTATAAAGCCCTGAGCGGTTTGTATTTAGTTATAACTTGTAAGTTTTTTGTAAAGATTGAAATTCTGATTATTAAACAGTGCTGAATTTATTTGCTTTCTATCAGATTGTCAGGGTTAATTTATTCAATCTTGAGAAAGTATCACCGAACTCATTCTCTGTTTTCATCCCTCTTTTATCATGACGGTTCATGATAACGTTAAGAGTATTGATACTCTTCACGCAGTAACCCGAGCAGCCTGCGAGTAACAGGCCCTTTCTCTTGGGGGCGGCGCCACACGAGCTGTGGGGTAAACTGAAATTTGTGGTCACCGCGATAGTCAACAGTCACCAGCTGCCCACTGGCCAGCTCTTTTTCGATCATATAGCTGGGTATCCAGCCAAACCCCAGTCCTGTCAGTAAAGCCTTTCGCTTTTGTTGAAAGTTGCTGAGAAAGTAAACCCGCTCACCACCAAACATGGGTGTTCCAGAGAAGTAGTCAGATTGCGTCTGTTGCAGACTGTCGTGTACGGTCAGTTCAACAAATGTCTGTAGTTGTGCTCTCGAAACTGTCTTCATGGTTGATAGCGGATGTTCTCTGGACGTTACCAGCAGGTTGACGATCGGAGGGAGAGGCGCTGTTGATAGATCCGGTGACAGGGCGAACTCTTTTGTCAGCATGATGGCTGCGGTTGTCTGCTCAAAACGTCGCTGCACCCCTGCCAGGTGTTCAATATGCAGTTGAATCACTGTGGCCAGTTGTTCCTGTTCGAGTATTTTCAGTGCTTTCAGCATGGGCTCCATGGGCAATGCACCATCCATAACGACATCCAGTCTCAGCTCCCAGCCACTGCGATATCGCTGTGCCAGTGTTTCAATGTGAAGCATTTGCTGAAGCAGTTTTTTGCCTTCCCGGTAGATGACGTTCCCACTGTCCGTCAGAACCGCTCGATAGGCGCTTCGGTCAAATACCGGTGTGCCCAGAAAACGCTCCAGCTGTTTGATTTTATAGCTGACAGAGGACTGGGATTGACCCAGACGTTCGGCTGCTTTGGCAAAACTGCCTTCTTCAACAATGGCGGCCAGTGTTTGAAAGGTATCAATATCCAGGTACACAGTGTTACCTCAATCAATCCGGTCATATCGACAGTAGGTCCATCAAAATTATTGATCATCTTGCGTAAAAAACCATTCTTTTTTTATGGATATTATCTGCCTATTTTGTAAAGAAACCTGCAAATAAGCCATTGGGGTCGATCATGCCATTTTATATGAGCCAGGGAGAGTTACCTGCCAAGCGGCATATAATGTTCAAGCGTCAGGATGGTCAGTTGTACCGGGAAGAACTTTTTTCAACCCACGGGTTCTCGGGTATTTATTCCAACAAATACCATTACAACATGCCGTGCAAAACCCTCTCTGTAGAAGTTATGCCGATGAATTATGGAAATGCATGGGAGGATAGCCTGCTTCAGAACTATAAAATGGACACCAGAAAATCAGACAGGAGAGGGAATTTTTTCAGTGCTCGTAACAAGTACTTTTTCAATGATGATGTAGCCGTTTATACCGCAAGTGTCACAGAGGATACCCATCAGTTCTATCGCAACAGCTATGCCGATGAAGTGATATTTATCCATGAGGGTGAGGGTGTTCTGGCTTCGGAATACGGCCATCTAGAATTCAGGAAGTGGGATTATCTGGTCATTCCCCGTGGTACCACCTATCAATTGAAATTCAACAATTATAACGACGTGCGGATGTTTGTCGTGGAGTCAAACTCCATGGTGGAAATTCCCAGAAACTACCGCAATGAATATGGACAGCTATTGGAAACCGCACCTTACTGTGAACGGGACATTCGGGGACCGGTATTGCAGGAAGCGATTGTTGAGCAGGAAGGATATGAGCTGGTCATCAAGTACGGTGACCGTCACCAGCTTACCCGATTGCAGTGGCACCCCTTTGATCTGGCAGGCTGGGATGGTTATGTCTTTCCCTGGGCGTTCAATATTGATGAATTCGCGCCGATTGTTGGCAAAATTCATCTGCCACCGACCATTCATCTGCTGTTGACCGCCAGAAATTTTGTGATCTGTAACTTTGTTCCCCGACTGTTTGACTTCCACCCGGAAGCCATACCAGCTCCCTATTACCACTCCAATATCGACAGTGAAGAAGTGCTCTATTACGTGCATGGAGAGTTTATGAGCCGCACCGGTATTGATGCCGGCTCGGTCACTCTGCATCGAAAGGGCGTTCCTCATGGCCCTCAACCCCATAAAACAGAGGACTCTATTGGTAAGAAAGAAACTTTTGAGTATGCCGTCATGGTAGATACTTTTGCACCGCTAAAACTGACGGAGCATGTTCGTCAGACCATGGATCAGGATTATAACCGCTCATGGATTGAATAATGATCACCGGGAGAATTGATATGAATAACCAGCAGAACCCCTTGGGCTTGCAGGGTATCGAATTTACCGAGTATGCAACCCCGGACATCTCATTTATGGACAATGTGTTTTCAGATTTTGGCTTCTCACGATTGAAGCGACACAAAGAGAAAACCATTGACTATTACAATCAGAATGACATTCACTTTTTACTCAACCGCGACCCATCAGGGTTTGCCGCTGAGTTTTCCCGGAAGCACGGGCCTTCTATCTGCTCCATGGGATGGCGCGTGGAAAATGCGGAGAAGGCTCTCGAAGCTGCTATTGAACGAGGTGCGCGATCTGCCCAGGACAGCAATAAGGACCTGCCTTATCCGGCAATTTATGGAATCGGCGATAGCCTGATCTACTTAATCGATAAGTTTGGAGATAAAGGTTCAATATATCAGGATGACTTTATCGATCTCATACACCCTGAAATCCGGGAAAACAAAGGCTTTATTGCCATAGATCACCTGACCAATAATGTACACAAAGGAACGCTACAGCAGTGGGCTGACTTCTATAAGGACGTGTTTGGTTTTACCGAAGTCCGTTACTTTGATATTCGCGGTAAAAAAACAGCGCTGCTTTCTTATGCTCTCCGCTCACCCGATGGCAGCTTCTGTATACCCATCAATGAAGGTAAGGATGATAACAATAATCAGATTGATGAATACCTGGATGAGTATAAAGGACCCGGTGTTCAACACCTGGCATTCCTGAGCAATGATATTCTGGCATCACTGGATAAGATGAAAGGAAGCAATATTGAGACACTGGATATTGATGACGACTATTATGAAGAGGCCTTTCAGCGGGTGAAGGGTGTTCGAGAAGATAAGCAACGCATACAGGAACACCAGGTGCTGGTAGATGGTGATGATGACGGCTACCTTCTGCAGATTTTCACCAGGAATCTGTTTGGGCCGATATTTATTGAAATTATACAGCGCGCGAATCACAAAGGTTTTGGGGAAGGTAATTTTGGTGCACTGTTCAAGTCCATTGAACGCGACCAGGAGCGTCGGGGAGTTATTTGAGTCTGTTTACCCGCTGAATGGAGCACTTCTTTAAAAATGGCGTGTTGAAGAAGTGCAAGTCTGTTCAGTCATTTCTATTTTCTGATCAGTAAATAAGCTGAAATCGACATCATCATTTCACTTCTTGCTATTAATCTAACCGGTTTTATTATACGGCTTTCATTTATCTTTCGTTTTGTGAAATGACCATTGAAATCAGCGCCACCCCCCGTCCGGTTATTCCCTGTGAAAACCCCGATCTTTCCATGCGTTTTCGTATTTTTCGAGAGAGTCTCATTCGACGCTTTACCAGGAAGTCGGCCTATGACAGAAATGATGCTGATTTGCAGGCACTGTTTCAGGACCATGACCAATCCATTGAAAAGCAGTGCGATGCATTAACCCGGTATATTGCTGAAGCCTTTGACCACTATGCAGCCTGGGATTACAGTCACGCCTATTATCCTGGCCGGCCCAGCCAGCAGACGGCCAGAACCGATGCACTGGAAGGTACTAGTCGTGTAATTCCTGTACTGGCCGCCTGGCTGCACTTTCAAGTTGAGACGCAATTTGAGAGGAAATCCGCCAAGCAAGGGGAATTAATAACCCTTAACGGTCAGAAGCTGAACATTCCAGAGATAGTAAAATCAGCCTTTCTGGCAGGTACCAATCCGAGCCATCGGGGTTATTGGGGAAAACTAGAAAGCTATGACCAGAAAATCTGTGAAAGCGCTGATCTGGCACTGGCATTGTGGATAAGTAAGGACTGGGTCTGGAATACATTGACTGACAATGAGCGCAGGCAGGTTACCGACTGGTTTCTTCAGGTGAATCCCCTGTCCACTGTGGATAACAACTGGCATCTTTTTCCACTGACGGTTCAGTTGGTGGTGAAGTCGTTAACCGGAATTGATCATGTCGATCACCATAAGTATCAGCGAATTAAAGAGTTTCATGTGGGGGGAGGCTGGTTTCGTGATGGTGCTCGGGGTAATTACGATTACTACAATGCCTGGGGTTTTCATTACTCACTCTATTGGTTAGATCAAATAGACCCTGAGTTTGATCGTGATTTTATCCACACCTCAATGTCAGAATTTGTGTCCACTTACCGTCATTTTCTGACGCCTGAAGGTGTTGCTTTCTTTGGACGAAGTGCCTGCTACCGTCTGGCTGTCTCTGCACCACTGCTGGCCCTTCTTGATATGAAGGGGGATATGGAAAACGATCTGGAAAAATCGCCGATTACGGCGGGTGAAGCTCAGCGGTCACTGGCGACCAGCCTGAGGTATTTTATCGGTAATGGAGCCATGCGCTTTGGAGCACCAACTCAGGGGCTGTTTTCAGAAGACAGTCGTCTTGTGGATAACTACAGTGGCCCAGCCAGCAGCTTCTGGTCTATGCGGGCACTGGTAGTTGCTCTTTACTCTGGCCATCGCACTGGCTTATGGGATGCCAGACTGGAGCCTTTGCCCGTTGAGATCAGTGATTTTCAGCTCGAGATTCCAGTAATAGACGCAAAAGTGATTGGCGTAAAGCAAACCGGGGAAGTGACGGTGATTTTTACCAGTGAATACGCACAGGAGCAGTCACCGAAAACCCGAAGGCTGGAAACACAGTCGTTGAAAAATAGACTGCTTGAACAGCTGACAGGGCGAGCTGAACGTCCCAAAAATAACCTTCTCCGAAAAGGTATCACCAGTTACAGCTCAAAGATGGCGCATTTCTTCTAGAAAGTCAGAGAACTGTTTGGTTTTTGACCTTATACCAATTCCATTTTTAAATTATGAAATAACAGCCCATGAACGGGAGCATAGACTTTTCAATCGGCCAACTTCAGAAAGTAATTCATTCCATGCCTCACAGCATTTATTGATAATATCTTC
>NZ_LUKQ02000031.1 GCF_001647025.1 Endozoicomonas atrinae | reverse complement strand
TTTACCCCACCAACAAGCTAATCCGACGCAGGCTCATCTGATAGCGAAAGGCTCCGAAGAGTCCCCTCCTTTCCCCCGTAGGGCGTATGCGGTATTAATCCGGATTTCTCCGGGCTATCCCCCACTACCAGGCAGATTCCTACGTGTTACGCACCCGTCCGCCGCTCGTCGGCAAAGAGCAAGCTCTTCCCGCTACCGCTCGACTTGCATGTGTTAGGCCTGCCGCCAGCGTTCAATCTGAGCCATGATCAAACTCTTCAGTTTAAATCGTTGTGTCGTTTCACCCGAAAGCAAAACAACGGCTCAATGTCACAATTAAACGTACATGAATTTACAGGCATGTTCGCTTGATCAATTAAGCATCTTAAATGTTTTCAGCCGAAGCTGATTAACCGATGCAATCGCACAAGCGCCCACACGAATTGTCTGATATCTTGTTAAAGAACTTGGTTGAAATCAGGAGATTCTCAACCCTGACCAGCAGTTGGTGCCGATCAGCAAGGCCGCCTATCTTACCGTGGCGACTTTCGTTGTCAAGCGATCATTTCTCTTCCGGAAAAAGCCGTAGAAGAAAGAAGCTCTCCAACTCGCTGACGTTGCCACTCAGGCCGTGTCAGCGGAGGCGCATCTTACCGCGCCAGCTTGATTTGTCAACCGATTGTTTTTCATTCATTTCAAAACAACCCACCTTCAAACCGCACTTCCCGGTCAGCGATGAATAGTCATTCTGCTGATCCGTGGGTGACCTCTGGGTCAGTCCGTGGAAGTGGGGCGCATTCTACGGTACTCAGCCGAGATGACAACCCGTGGTTATTACCTACAACAAATGTCGTTCAAATAATAACTACCGGTTAAGAAAGACCAGACGCTTTACTACACGTAATCTGACGATAAGAAGCACTGTGAGCACAGCTGCATAAATAAGCGGCTCTCTATAATCACTTTTAACCAGCCAGAGAAAGTGAATAACGGCGAGACCTGCGGCAATGTAAACCAGTCGATGCAATTGACTCCACTGTTTACCCAGTCGCTTCATCATTTTTTTGGTTGAAGTAGCACCTAGAGCAATCAGAATCGACAAAGCAAAGGCACCAATAATTATATAGGTGCGTTTATAAAGGTCTTCTAAAAGTGTCTGCCACTCCCAGGACAGCATAAAAGCGAGGTAGGCAAATAAATGCAACACTGCATAGAATAAGGCAAATAGACCCAGCATCCGTCGAAATCGGATCAGCTTTCCTATTCCTGTCAGGCGTCGTGCTGGTGAGATGGCCAGTGACAAAAGCAAAAATATTAATGCCCACTCTCCCAGCCCATGAGTAAGCGCACTGGCAGGATCTGGCCCCAGATTATTTTCAAGAGCCTTGATCATCAGGTTTGCCAGTGGAAAAAAGCTGAGAGGAAATACAACAACTTTGATTTTGGCAACCCGATCCATAGCCCTCTCCTTTAATATAAGAATTTTAATAGAAGCGTGTTAAGTCCATACCCTTATACAAATCGGCAACCTCTTCTCCATAACCATTAAATGGGCGTGTCTTAATTCGGTTAGGAGAGAGCAGCGTACTCGGCAAGCGTCGTTCATGTTTCTGACTCCAGCGAGGGTGATCAACTGCCGGGTTCACATTGGCATAGAAACCATACTCTTCGGGTGCAGATGTTTCCCAGGTTGTTTTAGGCTGCTTTTCGGTCAGGCGGATTTTGACAATAGATTTGATGCTTTTGAAACCGTACTTCCAGGGCACTACCAGTCGGAAAGGTGCGCCATTCTGGTTCGGCAATATGTCGCCGTATAATCCTGTTGCCATCAGAGTCAAAGGATTCATGGCCTCATCAATCCTCAAGCCTTCGACATAAGGCCAGTCCAGAGAACCAAAGGAAGCCTTCTGCCCCGGCATCTGTTCAGGATCATGCAACGTTGTAAACTCGACAAAACGGGCTTTGGAGGTTGGCTCAAACTGCTTAAGGATACTCGAGAGAGGGATGCCAATCCATGGAATCACCATGGACCAGGCTTCAACACAACGTAGCCGATAGATACGCTCCTCCATAGCATGAGGCTTGAGAATATCTTCAAGATGGTATCGACCAGGTTTGGCAACCTCACCTTCAATAACTACTGACCATGGCTCGGTCTTCAGAGTATGAGCATTCCTGATCGGATCACCTTTTCCGGTGCCAAACTCATAAAAATTATTGTAGGTAGTAACATCTTTGTGGGGCGTGAGTGCTTCAGTGGTCGTATAAACGCTGGGGTTAAATTCAAGAACTTTCTTTTTTAGCCATTCAGGGCCTGATTGAGAAGGAATAGCATCGGCTCGAGTTTTTTTGCTGACGGCTTCACCCTCCTGTGAGCACCCTGCCAGCATCAACCCCAACCCAGCCAAAGCAAAACGTCCAGACTGCTGCATAAAGTGCCGTCGGCCATGATAAATAGACTCTGGCGTAATCTCACTACTGCAACTATCTGATCGTTTTTTTATTTTCAGTAGCATGATATCTCCTTATCAAACACTACTTTTTTACGGCCATTCTGATGAATTGATCATACAAATGACCGGTTTTTCTTCATACTGCCAAGGGATATTGTTGAGCTCAAGCACCTATCTCCCTCAGCCATAAAAAAAAGCCAGCGATGCTGGCTTTATAAAAAAACAAAGAAAAATTAAACCGTTTCTTCCGGCTCACTCTTGTCTTCACCAAGCCGCCAGATCGCGGTAATCGGGCCAGAGCAGGCATAAGCCAGAAAGATCAGCAGCAGTGTTCTGGGAGGATCCATAAACACCACAGCAAATGCCAGAACAATTGCCAACAGGAACACAAAGTGTACCCGACCTCTCAGATCAATTTTCTTGAAGCTGTGATAGCGAATATTGCTGACCATCAGGACACCAGCACCACCAGTAATCAGCGAGCCAAGCAAGGCAACAAAAGTGGATTCACCATTGAAGCCAAAGTCACTTAATGCCCACACCATACCGATCACAACTGCTGCCGCCGCAGGACTGGCAAGGCCGGTAAAATAACGACTGTCTGTGACTTCAATCTGGGCATTGAACCGGGCCAGTCGCAGAGCAGCACAGGCAGCATAGATAAAGGCTACCATCCAGCCAAACTTGCCAAGATCCTGCAGCGCCCAGCTAAAAGCCACCATGGCAGGGGCTACACCAAAGGTGACCATATCCGCCAGACTGTCATACTGCTCACCAAACTTGCTCATGGTATTGGTCATTCTGGCCACGCGACCATCCAGACCATCCAGAATCATGGCCACAAATACTGCAATGCAGGCCAGGGAAAAATTACCCGCCTGTGCAGCAATAATGGCGTAAAAACCGCAAAACAGGTTGCCAGTAGTGAAAAGGTTGGGTAACAGGTAGATCCCTTTGCGTCGGATCGCCTGCCCTTCTTCAATCACCTCTTCTTCATGCTCGTCTATAGGAAAAAAGCCGTCGACGGCATCTTTATTACTCCCCGGCCTTTCCATTTTCTCAGTCATTGAAACATCTGCTCATCATTACAGAACCAGCGTGAGACTGTACCACGAATACCCTTTTTGAGGGATACAGTCAGATCAAACATTAGGCCTGTTGACGTTTCGTTGCGTACTCAGTGACCCAGAAAAGCGTCATATGCGCGAAAGACTTGTGCAGCGTGTAGTTATTCTACATCAAGCAAGTCTGACAAAGCAGATGGCGCTTTTCTGGGTCACCCTTCGGGTGGATCAGGGCGCCCCTATGACTTCGTTGCGGCATTTTGAAAGGCAACCAGCCTTACTGCAATGCCACGCCTCGTCATAGGGGCGCCCTGATCCGCTGAGCTCGCAACGAAACGTCAACAGGCCCTAAGTCAAAGACCACCCCTGCTGACATCGTTTACGAAGTGAAGACCAGAATCGCTCAGCACCAGCATGCAGGCGTACATCGTTACGGTAGAGCTTGATCTCAACAGAGCCCCAATATTCCTGATGCTTTTCCGGGTCGACGAAGTCCACCAGCTGCCCGCTGGCCAGCTCATCAACAATGGCATAGCCCGGCAGCCAGGCAATGCCACTGCCATTCAATGCCATGACTTTCAACAGGTTCGTCAGAGAAGACTCCATAACCGGCTGAAACCGGGGAAGGTCATCAATAGCCCGTAGCAAACCATTCACCTGCCTTCCCATAAACGCTGCCGGGCTGTAACCCAGAATAGGGACAGGCTCAGTCTGGTCAGGCTTGAAGAGAGGCAAACCATCGGCATCTGGCGCACAAACCGGTCGAAGTTCGGTGTTACCCAGGGAAAGGCACAGGAAAGGAGGCTGCATCAGGGCTTCAATATCAAAAGCCAGGAGAAAATCACACCGCCCCTCCTGAAGGGCCTCAACAGCCAGATCGACATCAATACTCTCGACCCGACTTCTCAGAACATGGCCATCATTGCTCATGGTTTGTATCAGCTCTGGTAACAGCGTTACGGAAAGTGAGTGGGCTGCAGCAAAGTCCAACGGCTGTGGCCCTACACCATTCTGTCCTTTCAGCTGGTGCAGGCCATCTTCCATCTGTCGAAGCAGGTTTCTGGCAGTCGTATGAAACAATCGCCCCTCCGGCGTAAGCGCCAGGGGCGTTGTGGCTCGATCAATCAACTCAACACCGAGCGATTGCTCAAGGCTGCGTATACGGCGACTGAATGCCGGTTGAGTGACATTCCGAAGCTGCGCAGCCCGGGAAAAGTTGCGCAGCTCCGCTAAAGCCAGAAAATCTTCCAGCCATTTGGTTTCCAGGTTCATCCAGACTCAGAGCTATTCGAATGTGCCCTTCACCAGTAATTCACCTTCTGACATTAATAACTGCCCGCGGGAAATAACATGACTGACGACAACCTCATGCTGGCTCAGGGCGGAGTGAGAAAATGCGGTAAAGTCAGCATCACAGCCTACCGCTATTCGACCTTTTGCAATACCCACTGAGTCTGCCACATTCGTGGAAAGGAGGGAAAAGATATCGCTCAGACCAAGATCGATATCCAACAGTCTCGGTATTGTCTTAAGGTTGGAATCCACATTGGCTGCTGTAACACCAACCATCTCACCCTTCGCATTAAACTTCGGCATACTGCCATTGCCGTCTGAACTGATGGTCAACTGACTGATTGGCACGCCCTGAGATAAGGCATAACGAACGCTGTCTGCAATATTGTCGAGCCATGCACCGCCAGAAGTCAGGTCGATATGCCCACCCCGTTTTGCCAGATCGACAGCTTCGGCAAAAATACTTTCGTTACGGTTAATATGGGTTGGTGAAAAATGCTGAATCGGCAGCCCCATGGTAATCAGCTGATTAATCTGAGCCATTGGATCTGGCAATTCGCCCATATGAATATGGAGAACACCTTTCTTACCAGACACCATTCCCCCGATACGGATGTCAGATACCATTTGAGCGAGAACTTCCGTGGAAGGGAATGAACAACGGTGGTCTGCCAGGGCAACCTTAACCCCCATGACTTTATCCACATAAACCATGTCGTCACGGATGGAACCGGTGATGGTTCGGGTTGGCACCTCATAAGAACCCGTATGCATGAAGGCATTCACACCTTCAAGTTCCAGTGCCTTCACCTTTGCGTACAGATCCTTTGGTGAACGGGTAATGCCATCCGTTCCAAGAATGCCCACAACAGAGGACAGGCCCGCTTTTACCAGATCAGAAAGCATCAGCTGAGGTACACGGGTAGCATACCCTCCTTCACCGCCACCACCGATTAAATGCACATGCTGATCAATGAGTCCCGGACCAACAATCGCGCCCTGCATATCGACCACATGACAGTGACCAGGCAGAACCTGATCCACTTTATCTTCAATGGCAACGATTTTAGTTCCACAAACCAGTATATCTTTTTTCCCAAGATACTCCGGTGAATACAGCTCAGCATTCTTCAACAGCAGAAACATTTTTCCCCCAGAGAAAAAGAAAGCACCTGAAAAGGTGCTTTCTTTATCAGCCTCTTTTTTCAGCTCATATTTAAGGTGGTTGATTTGCGGTCAGCATCTGATAAAGGTCATCTTTTAACTTTGCACGATGCTGTTTCAAATCGTTATAAACGTCATCGGTTACGGGTAAATCACTGTCTTCTAGTCCACGCACCTGATGATCCAGCTTGTGATATTCATTTGCCTTTTCAGCAAAGACGCTATCTGTTTGTTTTAATCGGTTAATTTGATCATGATGCTCTGGAAACTCATGAGAAAGGCTATGGCTCAGAGCATCTTTTATTTCAGACATGGAGCAACCTCCTTTAGAACAACCTGAATCAGTTTAGGCAGCTTCCAAAGTAGGTGCTATTGTCCATATATCATGCGGCCTGCTGGTGAACGTCGCCCTGGTAGTGATTGTCGTGGCCAGTGTAATACCAGTCGACACAGGCTCTGGCTAACAGCTCAGTAGCATCAACACACAGTTCAGGTTTCTGTCTGGCAATACTGGCAAGGCCGATCGGAATTTCAGTACAACCGAGAATAACGGCTTCGGCGCCTTCATTTATCAATGCATCAAAGACCATTTCCATGCCCTGGGCACCCTGCTCAAGACGACCCGCCTTGATGTCATAGATAGCGGTCATAACCTGCTGCTGGGCAAGGTCATCAGGCACCAGACACTGACCACCCATTGTGTGAATGCGTTTCTTATAAATTTCAGCAGCAACGGTTGCGTTGGTTGCCATCAGTCCCGCATTCAGAATGCCTCGTCGAGCCAGCTCGTTGCAGACAACATCCACAATGCTGATCATCTGAACTGAGGCATGTTCTTTCAGAGCATCAAACCAGTAATGGGCGGTGTTGCAGGGAATAACCACGCATTGTGCTCCTGCCTTTTCCAGCCTCTTAAGACCTTGCAGCAGAGCTGGAAACGGGTCTTCTCCTCCCTGAAGGATACAGGCACTGCGATCCGGTATCTGCGGCACATTGTGTACCAGCATCGGGATATGATCCTGATCAGTCGCTGCCTGACTCAGGGCGATCACCTTCTGCATAAAATCCACTGTAGCCAGTGGTCCCATTCCCCCAAGAATCCCCAACATCATTCTGCTCCACACCAGAATTGGTCTCTAAGCACAGTGTTTTCCATAGGGCAGGTAGTTGTGAAATGCCTAAAACGGTCAAATTATGCCGAAATGGCATAGGTCCTGTTGGCTACACTACTTTCGCTATCCTCAGAGGTTTGTGGTACAAAAACCGTTAACGATTAATTTCCATTACCAAGAACCTGAAATACTCATTACTCTGAGCACTTCCAAGTACGAGAAACTGGTATTTCCATAGAAAAGGTCAGCCACCATGCGTTACTTTCTGGCAATTATTTTGCCGCCATTAGCCGTGCTACTCTGCGGTAAACCATTTCAGGTGATTCTGAATATCATTCTGACCATTCTGGGCTGGATTCCCGGTGTTATTCATGCACTTTTTGTTGTTAATAATCATCTGGCCGACAAGCGTAACAAAGAGCTGATCGACGCTATTGAGAAAAAAGATTGAGTATGAACATACAAACTTCGCTGTCTGACCATGCCTTTCTGTCCCGCAGTCTGAAGATTACCGGAGCATTGGTTATTTCGTTTATGGTGGCTGGCTGCCAGAGCACTTATTACAGCGCCATGGAAAAAGTAGGCATTCATAAACGCGATATAATGGTAGATCGCATTGAAGATACCCAGAGTGCACAGGAGCAAGCACAGGAGCAGTTCCAAAGCGCACTGGAGCAGTTCCAGAGTGTCATCAACTTTGATGGTGGCGACCTCGAAGTAGCCTACAACGATCTGAATGCTGAATACGAAGACAGCCTGGCCGCTGCAGAAAAAGTAAGAGACCGTATTGCCAGCGTCCAGAGTGTTTCTGATGCGCTGTTTGACGAGTGGGAAGAAGAGCTCAGCCTATATAAGAGTGACAGCCTGCGTAGAGCCAGTGCTCAGAAGCTGAAAGACACTCGACGTCAGTATCAGCGAATGATGGTTAGTCTGGAAAAGTCTGAACAACGGATGCAGCCAGTGCTGGATGCCTTTCAGGACCAGGTGCTTTATCTGAAGCATAACCTGAATGCCCGGGCCATCAGCGCACTGAAAGGTGAGTTCAATACCATCAAGGCCGACATTGATCGCCTGATCAGTGATATGCAGGTTTCCATTGACCAGTCACGACAGTTTATTAAAGCGCTCAAGCAGCCTTAATAGGCGATATTGCTGGAGATAAACTATCTCCAGCAAACCTTATTCTTCCCCCTTCACCGAAAGCCCAGTTTGAGATTGCAGCTAGACTGAGATGGCAATCCAGTAACGGTCTCACAGTGAATAACTCACCGCTTTCCATACTCTCCCAGACAAATACCATTTTACTGATGGGAGCCATCGCGATTATCCCGATGCTTCCCATTACGCTATATATCCCTATTCTTCCTCACATCGCCAGCCAGTTTGGCTATGACACCGAGATATTTCAGCTGACCCTGCCGCTCTTTATCATCTCTCAGGTAATAGCCATGCCCATAACGGCCATGCTGTCGGATACTGGCTATCGGTTACAGGCGCTCTACTGGGCTCTGATGGTATTTATTATCGGAACAGTATTGTGCATTGGCTGGCCAAGCCTCTGGTTATTCTGTACAGGCCGAGTATTACAGGCATTTTCTGCAGCAATACTGATGACGGTGATCCCCGCGCTGATTAATGAATGTTACGACACAAATTCAGTCGCCAGGATTCTTTCCTACGTTACCGCCATTGGTTTTGTGATTCCCATTGTTGGTCCTGAGCTCAGCACGCTGGCAAGCCAGCGCTGGAGCTGGAATTCAGTCTTTGCCTTTATGCTGGCTTACAGCATGATCACTTTCCTTATCTGCCGAAGAAGTATTGGGAAAGCAACACCACCAGCAAACAGGCTGACTATTGAACCATTAAAAAAGGGCCTGTATCACTGGAAGATAATGGTGCAGGACAAAGAGACTCAGGCCTTTCTGGTTTGCCATACGGGTATTGCCGTTGTCGGCCAGATCTACATCAATAATTCAGCCTTTCTGTTTCTGGATTATTACCAGCTCACAGAAATCTCCTATAGCTACCTGATCAGTGCATTGTATGTAAGCCGAACGGCCATAACTTTGATCAATGGTCTGCTGCTAAAGCACGTTCTCTATAGCAAGCTGATAGACCTGTCCCTTCCAATGTTGATGATACTCGCACTTTGCATGCTGCTGCTTGACTGGTTTTATGGTGCATCGCTGATTCCCAGCCTGATTTTGGTTGTTGCTTTTTTTGCCCTTTCCGGTCTGGTCGTTACCAATGCGTTAACCGGTGTGCTTAAAAACCATGAGAGTTGCAGTATGCAGGCATCTGCCCTGCTCTTTATCGTATTCTCAGGCACCGCCAGTATGCTTAATATTGCGTTGATTGCACTGCATGATGGCACTCCCAGGGTGTTATCGATGGTTTCCATGCTCATCCTTATCCTGACCTATCTTCTCTATCAGAGAATCAAATCAGGCTCCTGAATTATGACCATCACGGTAGAGAGCAATGATACCGAGGCTATAGATCTGGCTGAGTATGTCGCCTTTTGCCACAACCAGAATAAGCTTCATGACAGAGAGCAGATACTATCCACTGCATTCATGCTGCAACGTCTCGCAAACAATAAAGATTTTCTGCTGGATTTTCTGAATACCAAGCTGAAAGACATTTCCCTGTACGACGTCAAAACCGACTTTACGCCCCCCAGTTTCTACTTATATCAATGCCCGACCTTCTCTGTACGTGCTGCTGTCTGGCTAACCGATAACAGTGAGGGCGGTGACATTGCCAAAGGTTATGGTGTAACCCATAACCATCACTTTGACTTTCTGACCTGTGGCTATTTTGGTCCGGGTTATCGAACCATTATTCATACCTGTAAAGCGGAAAAGCAGCATGGAATCATTGGCAAGAGTATGGAGATGATATTTCAGGAAGATACTCTCCTGCCTGAAGGCAAGTTGATGTTTTACCACCACACCGAGGACTTCCATGTTCAGCTGCCACCTGAGTCACTGTCCATCTCAATCAATCTGGTTTTTCCTACTCATCCTGATGCCGGTATTCAATGTGCCATTGACCCTGAAAGCAGCAAACCGATCGCACGCCTGGATACTCTGCCAGCAACAAACAGCCTGATGGCTGTTGCCCGGTTTATGCACAATGATGACACCACTACCCTATTACAAGATATTGCGCTCAATCATCACTGCCCAAGAACACGGGCAATGTGTTTTCAGTGTCTGATAGAGATCGTCCCTTCTGATCAACATTATTTCCTGCGTCAGGCCAGCCAGGATCAACACGACTATGTACGTTCGATCTGCAGAATAAACGACAGATAAATCAATGTCGGAAAAATAATTTCATTAGAGACAAGCGGTTATGAGAAATCTGTATTTTGGGTTAATAAATATGACTCTACACTGGAATCAGTCGTTTATTTGATACCTGCATCCCAAGTACAGAGAGGGGTAAGCATGAACAAATCCCCCTTCACACTATCAACCCTTACCCAGCAAGCCAATCAACTGCTCTCTAGTTCAAACCCACGATTTTCTGACTTCAGCCGTCTATTTGAAGGTTTTAACCAGCAGAAGGCGAGTGAGCTATTTAACAGTATTCTAGAAGAAATTCTGCTGCAGAAAATGCACGATAAAAAACCGGCTTACTCGGATCAGATTCATCTGATTGCTACAGGCGACTTCAACCTGACACTGAATGTGATTGGTCAACGTGAAAACACTGATAACACACTGTGTGCCAGTGAGTTCGATATGATGGTCATCAATATGCTGCCTGAAACGGTCGCAGTTCCCCGCTATGAGACCTCCATCAGGCCCTCATCGGTTTATAATCGTCCGCCACCACTCAAAATGCTTCCTCTCCAGGAGCTAAAACCCTATACCCCAACAATTTTTCAGGCTTATAAAGATATCGCCGTTCTGGATGAAGCGACATTACAGGCACCCTGTCTGATTATTTATTCCCGTCCGCTGGCATCAGTGACCTGGGTATTTGACCAGGTCAGTCTTGATCCACTGGCGCTGACTGATAATAGCCTGCAAAGATCACGAATCCTTCTGGCGGTTCGAATTCTTGGGGAGCTGGGAGAACAGCACCATGTAGATACTCTGGATAGCCTGTCCAGGTCTGACTTTGACTATTTTGTACGCTGGGAAGCAGCGGAAAGCGTTTATAAACTGGATGAGTGGCGAGGAACCAGGCTACTGCAAGATCACCTGGTAAATGACAATAATCCTGAAATAGCAAAAGCCGCAAAACAGACACTGGCCATGCTGTCGGATGAGACCCATCAAGCCGAGGAATCAGTCCATGGCCTGTACAATTGAGCCATCCACAGAAAGTGCCATCTCTCTGGAAGAGTACATCGACTTCTGCGAGAGTCACCCTGAAATGAAAGAGCCGGATGCTGCCATTGAGCATGCAGGCAAGCTTGGTCAGTTGTGTCACAACCCATCATTTTTTACGGACTACCTTAATGATGGATTGAAAAGTCTGAACCAATTCCAGCAGAAGAATGATTTCAAGCCACCAAACTTTGTTCTCTATTACGGATCCTACTTTGCTATTCGGGCCATTGTCTGGCTACCAATGAGTGAACTGGCAGCAGATGAGCTGCTCTCCTACTTCGACGGGCATGACCATAATTTTGATCTGCTCACCTGCAGCTATTTTGGCAGCGGCTATCGAACCGTCATTTACCAATACGACCACAATCAGGTCACAGGCTACATTGGCGAGCATGTCGATCTGGCGTTTCAGGAGGATACTGACTTCCCTCATGGAAAGCTGATGTACTACTTCTCAAGCAGAGATGTTCATACCCAGTATCCTCCGGATGAGCTTTCCATCTCCGTCAACCTGATCATTCCACGACCGGGTGAGCCAAAGCTGCAATTCTTTTTTGATGTTGAAAAGCAAGTCATCACTGGCTACGTGAATGATCTCACCATGCGCAACCCAGTCTTTAAGACGGTGGAAGCGATTGGTAATGACAACAGTATCGATCTGCTACTGCGTATTGCCAGTCATCACCCCTGCTTTAGAACCCGGGGTCTTGCCTGGACCACTCTGTTTAATATGGAGGGTATTACCGACGACTTTTTCAATCTTGCCATGCAGGATTCTCACTCTTATGTGAAGCAGACCGTTCTGGATACCATCGGCAGTCATAAGACGGCCGAACCGAAGGGTGTCTACTGTCTATGACACCCAACCATTAGCAAGGGAGCATCAGCAATGAAATCTTCCGGCAGAAAGCTGAAAAAAGGCTTTGTGAAACTGGATCAGCAAGTCAGCCTTGCCAGTGCCTATAAGCGGGTTATCAAAACGACAGTGGCAGGCCGAGAGCTTGGCTTTGGCTGCAACCTGAAACGGTAGTCTATCCAAACCACCAAATGTTCTTCGAAGACAATGTAGCACCCATAAAAAAACAGGGTATTTCTGGATAGAAATACCCTGTTTTTCTGGACTCTAAACTATGCGTCAAATAACGCTCAGTCTGATTAGTTTTTCTCTTTATCAACCAGCTTATTAGCTGTGATCCAGGGCATCATTTCACGCAGCTGGGCACCAACCTTCTCGATTGGGTGGGCAGCGTTGTTACGACGATAGGCAGTCATGGATGGATAATTCAGAGCACCTTCAGAGATAAACTTCTTGGCATACTCACCGTTCTGAATATCTTTAAGTGCATCACGCATCGCCTTGCGGGACTCATCGTTGATAACACGTGGACCGGTCACATACTCACCATACTCCGCATTATTGGAGATGGAGTAGTTCATGTTGGCAATACCGCCTTCGTACATGAGATCAACAATCAGCTTGAGTTCGTGGAGACACTCAAAGTAAGCCATTTCCGGTGCATAACCAGCTTCAGTCAGGGTTTCGAAACCTGCCTTAACCAGCTCAACAGCACCACCACAAAGAACGGCCTGCTCACCAAAAAGGTCCGTTTCAGTCTCGTCTTTGAAGGTAGTTTCGATGATACCGGTACGCCCACCACCCACACCAGAAGCGTAGGAGAGAGCAACGTCCTTGGCCTTGCCAGAAGCGTCCTGGAAAATAGCAATCAGGTCAGGGATGCCACCGCCTTTCACAAATTCTGAACGCACAGTATGACCTGGGGCCTTTGGTGCAATCATGATGACATCAAGATCAGCACGGGGAACCACCTGGTTGTAGTGGATGGAGAAACCATGGGCGAAAGCCAGAGTCGCACCCTGCTTAAGGTTTGGTTCAACCACTTCTTTATAGAGCTGGGACTGAAACTCGTCAGGCGTCAGAATCATAACAACATCAGCCTGGGCGACAGCCTGAGGTACTTCAGCCACGAAGAGACCAGCAGCTTCAGCCTTAGCCCAGGAAGAGGAGCCCTTACGCAGGCCGACAGTTACTTCAACACCAGAGTCTTTCAGGTTATTAGCATGGGCATGGCCCTGAGAGCCATAGCCAATGATAGAGACTTTCTTGCCACGGATGATGGAGAGGTCACAGTCTTTATCGTAATAAACTTTCATCGAATAACTCCTGAAAGAAAACACCGGCCCGGCGATAACTGGCTAGCTGATGAATTTAGGCTTTTTATTTACACAGCGGCTGCACGCAGGAGCCGCTCTCTCAACTTGGAGTACACCATACCCGATAGGTGGTTCTGCGTATAGTTGCATTTAGTGATATATTTGCAATCTTGAGTTGCAAAAAATGAAATAACCTTTATTTATATATGGCTATAGACCTTCGCCCTCTAAAACAGTTCCTCGCGCTGGCTGAATCCCTGCACTTTAACCGGGCCAGCCTCATTTGCCATGTTAGCCCATCGACCCTTAGCCGAAGTATCAAGCAGCTGGAAGAGCAGCTGGGCGTGGCACTTTTCGAGAGGGACAATCGAAGTGTCTCATTAACTCCGGAGGGAAAGCGATTTCAAGCCTATGCCCGTGAAGCGCTCTCTCAATGGGAGATTATTCATAATGAACTGATGGCAGGTGCCAGAGAGCTTCACGGCTCGCTAAGCATGTACTGCTCAGTAACGGCCAGTTATAGCTTCCTGTATGACATTCTCAGCCAGTTTCGACCAAGGTATCCGGGCATTGAAATAAAGCTGCATACCGGTGACCCTGAGCCAGCCATACAAAGAGTATTAACAGAACAGGAAGATCTGGCCATTGCAGCAAGGCCCGACAGCCTTCCCACAGGGCTGGCATTTCAGCAAATAGCAGTTTCTCCTCTACTGTTTATTGCTCCAGTGAATTCTCAGCTACCGGAATATCTTTTTAAAAAGCAGCTGTCCTTTGATGATTTTGATGGCATCCCAATGATTCTTCAGGAGAAGGGAATCGCAAGACAGCGACTGGATTCCTGGTTTCAGACTCATGGCCGAGCCCCAAAAATCTATGCCCAGGTTTCAGGTAATGAGGCCATTGTCAGCATGGTGAGCCTGGGGTTTGGTGTCGGAGTTGTCCCGGAGATTGTCCTGAATAACAGCCCGCTGGCTGAAAATGTTGAGATATTGAACGTTCGCCCGGAACTTAAGCCGTATAAAGTGGGGCTTTGCGTACTGGAAAAAAAGCTGAAAAACCCTCTGATCGCTGCATTCTGGAATCAGATAGCAAGCATAAAATAATGCTATTGATGATTCGTCGCGATTAGAGCAGGAATTTCAAACACCACAGCCCCATTGTCATCAATAAAGTGATGAAGGGCTTCTTGCGCGGCCTCTCTGATCTGCTCATCCTGGCTGGTTGAAACCATAATGTTATAGATGGGCATCCATCCTTTCAGCTCTGCATCAATCAAAGTATCAAGGTCAGGAAAGCGAGCTAACACCGTCGTTTTAAGAATGTTCAGGTTATTAGCACCTGCATCGACAAAGATATCTCGCAGTTGATCAGGGTCTCCAAGGCAAAAGGGCTCATTCATTAACTCGGCAGCATTTTCCCCAATATACGTTTTAAAAATTTGAGCTAAAGACCTATAGACTGGGATGTCGTTCAATAATCCATGCACAGCCACCGCTATTTTCCCATCAGGTTTTACCGTCCTGAGTATTTCCGATATTGCCTTAACCTTATCGCCAAAAAACATCAGACCAAATTGGCTTACAACCGCATCGAAAACACCATCCGGAAAGGGGAGGTTTTCTGAATTACCATTTTGCCAGTGGATATCCGCTGCCAGGCTGGAAGCAACTGCAAGCATATCCGGGTTCAGGTCGAGTCCAGTAACACTTCCCAAAGAGCCTACTCGTTGGAGAGCCTCACCCGCCAGCACACCGGTGCCGCAGGCTACATCGAGCACATGTTGCCCTGATTTAATACCCGCTGCATCGGCAACAACAGAAGCCCATTTTGCAAATATTGCTGGAACTAATGTCGTCTGGTATATCCAGGCAGGAGAGTGCTGGATTGCATCGGCCTCATGTTGCATAGGAAGTATCCCTTGGAAAGCAGTTCGGGAGTGATAAAGTCAACGAGTAGCGGACAGACACAGAGGTAAATCCCCCTGAATTAATGGCAGCAAACCGATATCTTGCCCAAATATCAGGATTTATTCTGACTTATTTTACTCTTCTTTTTATGAGAACCCTTTTTGGCCGTTTTTGTCATAGCCTGACAGGAAGGACCGGTCATATCCTTCGATAAAAAAATCAAAAAAGGATGTAAAGGTGCATACTTCAAATGGCAAGGGTCACATAAAGTCCGGACTATATTCTCTTCTGCTGATGTTAATGGCCAACCTCATCTCGGTTAAAAGCTGGGCTGTCACTGGCAGTGACATCTCTCTTATCGACTTGATGATCGATAGCTACGAACTGAAAATGTTTGCCTGGGCTGACCAGCATGCCTATTCCAAAGACGGTCCTGGTATTGATGCCCGGCCTCAGGAAGTGAGAATGTACCAGAGTTTGCTTCATCTGGATGAATATGAAGGAAAGCTGGAAGCGTCTCTGGAAGAACTCAGCCAGTCTCTACAGAATTTCTCCGTAAACTGGCAGGAGCAGAAAAAGCCAACCAGCCATTTTGCTAAGGAACTAGAAAGCACACAGCAGGCTTTTAAAGCGTTTCTACGCAGTAAAATGAGCAACTCTCCTAACGTGAGTATCCGGGCAGAACAAATTGATAAGTTACTGACCCTTTCATCAATTTATGTATTTATGGCCAGTGATGCCAGCACCAGCTTTTCCATTACAGAAAAGTACAATACTGAAGTTCTGATTTCATCATTGGACTCTTCTTTATCTGAGTATCCGGTCAGAGATAGTAACCTGCTACCGAAGTGGCGCTTCCTGAAATCAGCTTTTTTGCGTGAAGATTATGTAGCACCATTACTGGTCAAGCGGCACGCTCTATCAATGGCATTGATTCTTGAGCGGTCATTGGATGATGCATAAGGCGTGATGCCTGGCTGCTCGAGTCTATGACTCTCGTGAATAACCAGGACAGTATTAAAAAACGCCCTTGCGGGCGCTTTTTAATAAATTAGAGAGACAGCACTTTTTCCCCGCGGGAAATGCCTGTCACTCCACTTCGAACCACTTCCAGAACCTGTGCCTGACCAATTGCCTCGATAAAGGCATCCAGTTTTTCACCGGTTCCAGTCAGCTGAATCGTATAGACAGAGCTGGTCACATCAACAATCTGCCCACGAAAGATGTCCGCTGTCCGCTTCACCTCAGCACGCAGTGGCCCACTGGCACGCACCTTGATCAGCATCATCTCCCGCTCAATATGGGCACCTTCGGTCAGATCCACCAGCTTTACCACATCCACCAGCTTGTTCAGCTGTTTGGTGATCTGTTCAACGACCTGAGGATTACCAACGGTGGTCAGCGTCAGGCGGGACAGTGTATTGTCCTCCGTTGGAGCAACATTCAATGTTTCAATGTTGTAGTTACGCTGGGAGAAGAGTCCAACAATGCGCGACAGTGCACCAGGTTCGTTCTCAACCAGTACAGAGATAATCCGTTTCATCAGGTCCTCTCCGTTTTGCTGAGCCACATATCGGCCATATTGCCGTCCTTGATCTGCATGGGGTAAACATGCTCACTGGTATCCACCTGGATATCCATAAAGACCAGTCGGTCTTTCAGAGAGAACGCTTCCTCCATAGCTGACGTCAGCTTGGCTGGATCCGTAATCCTCATGCCTACATGCCCATAGGATTCCGCCAGCTTGACAAAATCGGGCAGTGATTCCATGTAAGAATGGGAGTAGCGGCTGTCATACTGCATATCCTGCCACTGTCGCACCATACCCAGAGCCTGATTATTCAGGTTGATGATTTTGACATTCAAATCGTACTGAAGGCAGGTCGAGAGCTCCTGAATATTCATCTGGATACTGCCTTCACCGGTTACACAGGCAACATGACTGTCCGGGAATGACAGCTTAATCCCCATGGCAGCAGGCAGGCCAAAGCCCATAGTTCCCAGGCCACCGGAGTTAATCCAGCGGTTAGGTTTATCAAATGGATAGTACTGGGCAGCAAACATCTGGTGCTGACCCACATCAGAAGTGATGTAGGTGTCTTCGCCCTTGGTCACCTCATACAGAGTTTCAATGACCTGCTGAGGTTTCAGGATCAGACCATCACCCTTGTCGTAAGGGAACAACCCCCCTCGGCCTTCACGCCACTCATTGATCTGACGCCACCAGCTGTCGAGAGCTTCCTGACCAATACGGGTATCTGTCTCTTCCACCTGACGGATCATGGTATCCAGAACAGCGTCAACCGGGCCAACAATCGGCACATCAGCCTGAACGGTTTTGGAGATACTGGCAGGATCGATATCAATATGAATGATCTTTGCATCCGGGCAGAACTTTGACGTGTTATTGGTCACCCGGTCATCAAACCGAACGCCCACTGCCAGAATCAGGTCAGCATTATGCATCGCCTGGTTTGCGCAGTAACTGCCATGCATACCGAGCATACCCACAAACTGACGGTCTGAACCAGGATACGCACCCAGCCCCATCAGAGTATTAGTCACCGGTACATTCAACGTTTTCGCCAGCGCTGTCAGTTGTTCAGAGGCCTTGCCCAGAACAACACCGCCCCCCGCATAAATAATGGGCTTTTTAGCCTCTGCCAGCAGTTCAACCGCTTTGCGAATCTGGCCATTGTGACCTTTAACCGGTGGGTTATAGGAACGCAGTCGTACCTTTTCCGGATAATGGTATTCGTACTTTTTGCTCAGGTCGGTAATATCCTTGGGGATATCAACCACAACAGGCCCTGGTCGGCCAGTCTGTGCCAGATGGAAGGCCTTTTTGATGACTTCCGGAATATCTTCAGCCCGCTTGACCAGAAAGCTGTGTTTAACAATGGGTCTGGAAATACCCACCATATCCACTTCCTGGAACATATCACTGCCTATAAAGGCAGACGGTACCTGACCGGAGATCACCACCATAGGGATGGAGTCCATGTAGGCAGTTGCAATACCGGTAATGGTATTGGTTGCCCCCGGACCAGAGGTTACCAGAGCCACACCCGGCTTACCGGTTGCTCTTGCGTAACCGTCCGCCATATGGGTTGCAGCCTGCTCATGACGTACCAGGATGTGTGTAATGGCCTTCTGCCGGAAAATGGCGTCATAGACATGCAGAAGAGCACCACCCGGATACCCGTATATATACTCGACTCCCTCATCAGCCAGTGATCGGACCACCATGTCCGCGCCGGATAATAGCTCCACTTGCTAACCCTCGGCTTTGCTCATTATTTGGAATGAATTTTTATATCGCCCCGAATTACTGAAAACAGGGCGCATTAGAAATTGGCGAACTCGAAAGTATTCTCTTAACTAAAAGCCTTAGCTAACAGCCTTCACCAACAAGTGCAGCTCCAGGCTGCCTGAGACTCACAATTCTGGCTTGCAGAACTGCTACATTCCTGTGCGGGTAGGAGCAGTGCACCAACAAATCATCTCAGCACAAGATCGAGAAGTCGGTACACTAAGGAACACTCTCATCTGAGCCGCAGATAAACGGCATCAAATTGTCGCATAATTCCCAACGCAGCTTCTTGGGCAGCTTCAGGAGATGCCATTTTTGACTTTCAGCAGCCATCAGTCAATACAAATACGGGTTTTGCTTCGGTGAATACGAATTTTTTTCACGGAAAGACGATAATTAACTAATGCAACAATAAAGATCAGGGATCGTTACCGTGAAGCAACTACTGTTTTTAATTGCTCTAATGCTGTCTTCAGCTGCGATAGCAGAGCCTATCTATAAGTGGAAAGACCACAAGGGGGTTGTTCACTTCTCAACGACCCCTCCAGAACAGCAAACTAATACTGAGACTATTGCCAAGCCCGATCCACAAAGAATTTCAAACGGCGACAGTCAAATGACTCAGAAGAAAGAAGACAGTGAAGCAGCTGTCAAAAAACAGGCAGAAGAGCCTGTTGAAGAGCCACAGCAGAAAACCGAGGAAGAACTGGCCTACTGCAAATCACTGAAAGGCAACATAGCCATGCTGAAAAGCAGCCCGCGGGTTCGCATCAAAAACAAAAATGGCGAGTATGAAATTCTCGATGATTCCGGCCGTCAGAAGGAGATAGCCCGTATTAACAAGCTTCTGAATGAGTTCTGTAACTAGCTTGCACGATATACAGGCAGGAAGCACATGCCTTCCTGCCTATTTCAATATATTGATCAATATTTCAGCAATTCAGACTATGCCTGCCTGCAATTAATTTCCGTATGATTTCAGTCTGCCCCCTAACCTGATTAAGGGGTAAGAACCTCCTCACATACCACTCATCGAGGGTATGTAAACGGATACTGAATGATAAAGCAGGGAAATAATAAGAATGAAAAAGCTTATCTCCAGAACTACCAGCTTTCTAATTGCAGGAAGCCTTAGTGTTTCTGCCAGCGCCCTCAATATACTGATTACTAATGATGATGGTTATCAGTCAGCCAATTTACAGGCACTCTATAATGCAATGAAAACTGAAGGTCATGATGTCATTGTTTCGGCACCTGCTGGAGAGCAGAGCGGTAAAGCCGCATCTTTTAACTACTTCAGTCCAGCTCCTATTGGTCAAGACATCAGGGATAGCAATGTTCACTATGTGGATGGCACACCTATGATGGCGCTTCTCTATGGTCTTGATGTATTGGCACCAGAACGCTGGGGAGGCAACCCTGACCTGGTTCTATCGGGTATTAACTCTGGACATAATGTTGGACTGATTAACCCAACATCCGGCACTGTAGGGGCAACGGTCACTGCTGTTCGCCGGGGAGTCCCTGCCATTGCCCTCAGTGGAACCCATGGTAGCGATCGTGATGGTACATCTTCTTCACTGGCAGAACTGGTGATTCCAATTATTGAGGCCCTGGAAAGCAAGAACCCAGTGCTACCTGAGGGGTATGGTCTCAATATCAACCTGCCAAGCCTGCGTAAGTTTGCAGCCGAGAGCATAACTTACGAGCTGACAACCGCCAGTGACTATTCAGCCAATGTGCCTGTTTTTGTCACCGATATGTCGCCTTACTCCGTACCAGAATATGGAATCAACCTACCCGCCGAACCCGGCATTGTATTTACCTCTTACGAGCGAAGCAGTGCTCCAGAAGATGATAATGCTAATGCAGAAGGCAAGAAGGTAGAAGAAGGAGCTGTCGCGATCAGTTTGCTGGATGCCCGTTATGGTGCAACTACCTATGACTTTTCAGCCGAAAAAGCCCAGTTGATGTTACGTTCCAGATTATCTGGTCTGTTAAGTGGATCATCAATGACCTGGCCAAAGTAGTACGTACCAAGGAGCGTCCTCAATTAACCATAATGGCTGTTAATCAGAAGCCTGAATTGAGAGAGCCCCACAGAATCAGAGCCTTATACAATAAACGTTATAACCACGTTATGTGCATGACTAGCTGGACGGAAAGACAAAGTGAAGTGACGAGGCATAGCTGTTGCGAGGAACTTCAACGCAGGACTTCCGTTCAGATAGCCAGTGCAACTGGGGATTTAGAAAGAGCGATCGGTATTGCTTCTAGCCTTTTAATACCTTCCTTCACAGACAACAACCGACTCGCTTGTGGGCATATGGAAATATGCATAGAAACTCCCACCCCCACTTTCAAAGAAAATCATCGGCTGGCCAGTTAAAAACCAGCCAACATATGCTCACCCCCAGCCGAATCCTGCCGATTTTGAATAGTTAATGTGTTGGTGTTGACTGATAACGACAAGCCATAGCTTGTCCAACCAAGCTATCAGCTCACGAACATTGGTCATGGAAGAAAGACTGCAGGGAAATGATGGCTCTTATTCAACAGTCAGGGCTGGCTCGCCTTACAACCAGACATTACAACTCGGCCAGGGCTGTCTGGAGAGCGGTAAGGGCTGGTTGGAAAGCAGCCAGAGAAAAGTACTCACAGCACTATTCTGAGTATGACCGGTCAGCTCACAAGAAAGCTGGAAGAACCTTTTCCCGGTATCTGAAGAATTATGACGGTCAAGCATCACTCAGGCCTCTGACCTCAGCGATGATGCAACATGAGCAAATCGAAAAGTATGAAAGGGAGCTACTGGCAGCCTTTAATACAAAGGAGCAGCCCGAAACCCGAAATATTGCCATATCCGGAGCAGTTGGTGTCGGCAAAAGCTCATTTATTCACACTTTCACGGAGCGTAACCCACAGTTCAAATACACCCGTATTTTTTTGCCAGCACTATCAGAAATAAATGCCAGCACTGCACCAGACAACAACGACGATGAGAAAGCATTATTAGAGCAACTTCTGTGCAACATCACGGGCAAGAGATCAGATGACATTAAGGTGGAGCAGCCTCAGTCCAGAGGCTGGCGGAAAGTCATTGGCCTGCTTGTGGCCTTATTGACCAGCTACTCCATTGCAACGCTTGGCTATATCAGTGGCAGTCTGGGTATTGATCAAAGTACAACCGTCAAAGCACTCCATCAGCATTTACCCGACCAGATGCTGGCCTTTACAAAAAAATATGCACCATTACTGGCTGAACTTTCATTGTTCCTAATTGCCACACTTCTCATCCTGTACCTATTCTCGGGGCTACAGAAGCTGATAACTGGCCAGAGAAGCAAGCTGATACGGCAGGAGAACAGTGCAGACAAATCAGATTTCGGAAATTACCTCCATCAAATCACTCATGCCTTTGCCCTAAGCAGGCATGATGTTGTCATTGTTGAGAACCTGACAAGCCCTTGTCAGCTAGCAGCACTGGAAACACTGTATCGTATAAATGGATACCTGAATGGTTCAGGTCACCTGAAACAACCTGTCTATTTTGTCTATGCCCTGGCGGATAAAATGCTGACGGCCAGGGAGCGTATCCGCTTTTTTGACCTGATTATTCCCATTATCCCAGCTCTCAATACTAAAAATGCCGGCCCCAAACTGTATAGGCAGCTGAAAACCATAAATTGCAGTGGGCAAGATGTCACTGATCAGATGGATAAAACATTGATTTACAATGTGGCAAGCTCCATTGACGACATGAAACTGATGACCAATATCGTCAATGAATTTCATATGTTCCTAGATCAGTTTTCCTCGAATCATAGAGAGCTGAATAAAAACAAACTATTTTCCATGGTCGCCATTAAGAACCTTTATCCAAAAGAGCATGCAGAATTAACCGATGATATGGGAATCTTCTGGAAGGTTTTCAATGACAATAAGCTACCGGGCACAACTGTCGCTGAAACGCTGCACCAGGGCATTATGGGAGATTCAGTTTTAAGAGAGCTTACAGAAGAGCGCTTTGGCCCTGCACTCTACCTACTCATGAATGGGTATTTTGCAGAAGATTACAGGGACTACCTGTTTTATTCCTATCCATATACTCCCCCCCATGAATATCAGGCAACTTCATGGCAACCTGTCGCGCGCGCCCCACAATCCCTTAAGTATCAGGAGAGCAATGTCATCCAGAAAAGTAGCCACCTGGACGACGGGTATCTCAGTGAAGAGCCGTCCCAGAAGCTTCAAGTGGCTACAGACCGGCAGGAGAACAAATCCCTGGAAGCCTGGCGATACCAGAAGCCCGAGGTGAATGAATACAATCCACCTGGTAGCAGCTTGCAAGTTGGCAGGAATATCAGTGAAAGTGACAGGCAGCTTTATCTGCAGTTGAAAGAAGGTCTGGTCGCCGATTTTCAGCAAAATGTAGATTCACCAGAGAATCTACTGTACCTATTAAGCCCATCTGATCTTGCCAATGGACAAGGTCTGATCAATGCCGTTGTTAATCAACTGCTGGAAAAGCCATCAGCAAAGTACAATGGCCATAGTGCTCATCGCTTTTTAAGAACGATATTCAACCTGTCCGAAGAGCATGTCCCACACCTGCAGGACTTCATCTTTCAGTACTTTCAGAGTAAACAGAAACATAAAAACAAACTGTTTGTGAGCTTTTTTTCCATTAATCAAAAGCTGCTTATTCATTGTCTGACCAATGGCAATAGCGGTGACATAATGCAAGCCAAGCTGATTGCCAGGGTATTGCCGATTCTCATTTCCGAGGATCATGACAATTTAAGCAACGCGATTATTCCCTCCATCTCAGGCCTCACGGATATTCGCCCCATTGTCAGACTGGTCAATGAACAACCAGGCATATGGGCATGGCTGAAAAAACATCAGGTGAAATTTGATCGTCTTTCTCTCAGGCATTGCACACAGAGAATAGCTTTCAGGATCATTGAAGACTCGATGTACAAGCTGAATTCTCACATGATGGGATTACTTCTGGCTTTTACGGCCGAGGAGCGGCCAACGGCACTCGCACCAATCAGTTACTCTGCCCTATGCTCTTGCGGACATCACAGGCTGATATGCCAGATACATGAAAAACTGAATGAGTTTGTTACCAATGTACTCCTTGTCCAGCCCAGGCTTAAAGAAGATCAGAGTTACCTTGTTGAGCTTTTGAACTCACCGGTACTGAAAACTAATGACAAAATACAGCTGCTTAGACAGTCCAGGCAAAAACTGGTCAGTATCCGTGAAACTCTGGATCACAGCCTGTCATTATCAGCTCAATTGCTGGAGCAAAATCTGGTTGCGGCTTCCTGGACAAATATTCTGCATATTTGTAAGTTAAACCAGAAAAGTTCTTTAAATCCTCTGCTCATAAATTTTATAGCTATCCCAGAAAATACAGAAAAGCTGGCATTGCATCCACTACCCAATAACCAGAATACATTTAACCTGCTATTGGCCCTTATTCACAGCAAAGACATCCATAATGCAACATTAAACCAGCTGCTCTCTGCATTTCCTGCTTTTTATCTTGAGCACCTTAATCTCAAATATATATACCAAGGTCGAATTGAGGTCATTAGTCAGCACCCCAAGTGCCAGTTTTCGTTCAATAGTCTAGAGTGGCTGGCGAAAAATGAAGGTCACTTTAAGACTGATAACACCTTTTACTACCTGTTACGTTTCTGGAATGAATATAAAACCAAAGCTGTGAGTACGGCTCAATTAACGGTTAATACCATTGTCAAATTGCTATCCAGTAGCAAGATTAAGATTGATGATAAGTTATGGCTCTGCAACCTGTTAAATCACGAGAATGAAATTGATAGCCGTATATTGGCTGCAATGCTATCACCCATAACCTCACAGCCGGCAGAAAGCTTTGCAATGAAAATCAGATTCAGTCGGCTTGAGACACTGATTGTAACAGCCCGAACATTACCGGAAAAAATTCGTTTATTATCCCAGCAGGTAAAATACCTCTCCCGGCGTGAGGTATTAACACTGCTTTCACGGTTGGATGTTGAAGGTACCGGTCAACTCATGAAAGAAAATAACCAGTTCTCATTATCCGGGACCCGAGAGAATATTGAATTAATAAAAGCCCTTAAGCGGGCATACCATATAGAGGCTGTTGTTGATAAAAAGGAGAAAAGAATTCGGGCCTATATAAAGCAGTCATCACCGCAATCCATCAGATGACACGAGTGATTGCTAGAATTGGTTAAAATCAATTCAACCAAATCACCTGAATACTATTTAAAATAGAATGACCAGTTATTCATTCTTGAACTTAAATACAACAAAACAACCGTTAAATTATATGTAACCTGCCTTTTAGATGAATTACTTTTACCCCTTGAATTAACATCAACAAGAAGAAACCATCTATAAAAATATTGGTCTATAGAATCTTTCGTGACCTTTTTAGAGGTAGCTATGGATTATCCTATTGGCGGTTCAACCTCAAGCTTATATACACAACAAAACCAAGCTACTGGTATTGCTTCTGCTAGCACCCAAGAATCAGAAGATTCAAGTAGACAGGAAACACTACTACCATCTCGAGACTCATATCATTCAGAAGAGGGACCCGATAACAAAACAACAGCTGATTGGAACATTCATTCGCAACCGTCTGGCCAAGTTTTGGTTAGACGGGCTAGCGAAGAAGATACAAATGTAGATGGTTCACCTGTTCACTCTAAAGTAGCTGCAACACCAGATCATGAGGGTGATATAAGTGACTCTAAATCAGTTGATAAACCACAAGACCTGCGTACTTCACTAGCAGAACCCTCACCAGAAGCTACAGCATCAGATCATGAGGCAGATGTAAGTGAATCTGAATCAGAGGGCAAACCACAAGCCTTACAGACCTCACAAGCAGAACCTTTACCAGAAGCAAAATCGGCTATGTCAACCAAGCCTATTCCTGCCGATAAAGTAACTATATTCATAGGAAGTAATCCAAGCAAAGCAGGGACAGTATGGTTTGATGGACAAGCCAGAGTAAAAGACGACATAAACGGGAGGTACGCATTATCAGCCGAAGCTACTGGTGAGAACCAGAGCCAATACATGGAACATATGGGAATTAGCAGTATAGATGACTTCGTTTTCAGCCGGCTGACATGCTTCCATCTGCATCAGAATGTCAGACATGAAGCCATTAATGCAAGAATAGATATTCCCATAGAGCGCCCAAAAGACGCAGAGCCATCGGCTCAGCCTTATGTAGACATTGATCTTAAGGTAAATCAACACGTAGCCATGCACTTAACCCCCGCCATAAATATCGAGATTCAGTCAGAAGAGGGGGGGCAAAATCTGACTCTCCACGCGCCAGAAGTTACTCTGACAATGACTCGTATATCTGACTTACCAGAAAAATCATCATCTAAAGCAGACGATAAACCCACAGGGTCTACGAAAAATGAACCTACAGAAGCATCTACTTCAAGCCCAGCAGAGCTGGAAGACATAACTTCAGTTGTAAATGAAAACGCAGAATCGGCAGCTATGCTTCCAAATGAATCCGAAGCGGATAGCAAGAAAGAAAGAAGCCGTGCATCTGATGTACGCGACTCTTTTCGCAACCTCTTCAGCTGTTGTATTCGAGATCGAGATGTCAGCCGCGCTCCATCAAAACCCAACGCCTGAACATTCAGCCAGAACTGCCTGCAGATTCCATAAGCCATTGACCTGCAAACCGCAGGTCAACTCATCAACAAATCAAACTGCTCAATAATCAGTAACAGCTTCTCACCTTCCAGCCGCTCAAGAGGCAAGGCCTCTTCTGCATAGGACTTGATATTTGATCCCTTTGGCAACGTGCCTCCCCCATCGATAATCGCCCTGACGCGGGGAACAAAAATCCACTGTAACCACTGGCTGAATGCCATGGTATCCATGCAAAAAGGCGTGGTGCTGGCCATGGCTTCAACTGATGGGGGCATGGGAAGCCAGACATCCTGCCTGCGCAGCTCTGACTCAATAGCTTCCAGCAAAACAACAACTTTTTCAGACATATCAGCTATTTAACGCACGTAATAAATGATTGATTTTTCGTTCGAGCATAAAGCCCGGCCCCAGACTCAATGCTCGTTCAGCCAGTTGCCGGGACTGTTCAAAACGCCCCTGATCCTGTCGAAGCAAGGCCAGCTGGTAATAAACTTCCGGAGCCGTTGGACTGATGCGCATCGCGCGTCCAAGTGCGCTTTCAGCTTCATCAAACCTGCCAGCTTCTCGGGCATTCCAGGCCTGATTCAATAATGTGCCCAGAGCATCCTGACGCTGTTCATAGGGTGATGATGACACTTCAGGCTGCTCTTCCTGTATCAATACCGGCGTAGAGCAACCCGCCAGAGCTCCAGCAAAGAGAAGGGCAACGAAAAGCCTGGGTGAAAAAAATACCGCTTTTTCACACCGTTCAGTACGGGAGATGGTGTAATACATCATTCAAACCACCCTTTAATTTTGTCAAACAGGGAGTCCTTCACATCGGCCTTGCAACCGGCATAGGCCTGCGGCTCAGAGCCCTTGATATAGGGTAACTGTATAGCACCTTCACAGTAACGGTGACTGCGACCATTGGCCGATGGGTTCACCCAGATGCTTGTCACATTGCTGGCTCCCAGAGATTGTACCGACTGAACCGGCACATTCGACATAAAGTTACCCCAGATCTTCAAAGCACCACTGCTGCCAGTCAATTTTGTTGGGCTATTGTCATCGTGGCCAATCCAGGTCACCGCCACCAGGTCACCGGAGTAACCGGCAAACCAGCTATCTCTGAGATCATTGGTGGTTCCTGTTTTACCACCCAGCTTAATATCCTTATCCACATACTGGTAAACCCTCCGCCCCGTGCCGTCTTTCATGACAATACCCAAAGCAGTACGCAGCAATTCCATTGGTCCCGGCTCAAAAGCCCGCTCTACAGAAATGCTGTAACGGCTGAGTGGCTTACCCTGACTGTCTACCACAGCATCGATAGCTCGCAGCGGCATTCGAAAGCCACCGCTGGCAATGGTTTGATACATTTTGGCAACCTCAATCGGAGCCATCGACGGAGAGCCAAGCAATACCGATGGATAAGGTGGTAACTCCTGCTCAATACCCAGCCTCTTAAGGGTATCCAGCACCGATGATAAACCAACAGCCATGCCAGTATTGGCTGCTGCCTGATTGTAGGATTTAGCCAGTGCCAGATAGAGTGGCACCTGCCCATGAGATTCACGACTGTAATTCTGTGGCTCCCAGTAACCACCACGACCATCACTGATTTTCACCGGCGTATCATTGACCGGGGTTGTTAATGTGTACTGGCCAGACCGTTCAAGAGCCGTCAGGTATATAGCCGGCTTCAAAAGGGAGCCAACCGGTCTGCGAGCCTCAATGGCGCGGTTGAATCCGGCATACCCGGGGTTTCGATCCCCCACAACAGCAAGAAGATCACCCGTCTGGGCAGAACTGACAACCATGGCACCCTGAAGTTGATTGTCCTTACCCAAAGCCTTTAACGTACTGGTAACACTTTTCTGTGCCTCCCGCTGAATCACCGGGTCCAGGTTGGTGAAAATCCTGAGCCCCTCGGAGGTCAGATCCTTCTCATCATAATCCTTGCGCAGCTGTTCCTTCACCATATCGATATAGGCAGGAAAATCGTTGGTACTGACCAGTTCTCGGCTGACAACGCCTAATGGCAGCTTTTTAGAGCGTTCAACTTCTGCAACCGGAACGATGGAGCGCTCAGCCAGAACATCCAACACCAGATTCCGTCTCTCAAGGGCGCGCTCAGGATATCGCCGGGGGTCGTAATAGGACGGTCCTTTGACCATGGCCACCAGCAAGGCGGTCCTTGCCAGGTCTAACTCCTTGAGAGGTTGGGCAAAGTAAAACTGACTGGCCAGACCAAAGCCATGAATAGCCCTGCGCCCATGCTGCCCCAGATAAACCTCATTTAAATAGGTTTCAAGAATCTCTTCTTTGTCGTAATGCAGCTCAAGCAGCAGCGCCATAATGGCTTCTTTACCTTTCCGAACCAGAGTGCGCTCATTGGTCAGAAAGAAGTTTTTCACCAACTGCTGTGTAATAGTACTGCCCCCCTGGACGACACCGCCGGCTTTCAGGTTGGCAACCATGGCCCGGGCAATGGAAGTGGGAGAGATACCAAAATGGTCGTAATAGTCCCTGTCTTCAATGGCCAGCAGGGCAGGAATCAGATATCGGGGAGTCTGAGCGTTTCGAATCAATAAACGATCTTCATAACTGGCTGGATAAATGCCACCTATGGGCTGAGGGTCAAGCCTTAACAGAGGCAGGCTCTTACCATCTCGCCCTGCGAGGCGAGTAACCTCACTGCCTTGAAAATCAACTTTCACATAACGCGATGGCTCTGCCCCATCGGGAAAGTGAAACCCCCGGCTATAAATAATAAACTGACTGCCATTCCGGGCAAAAGTACCGGGGCGGCTCACATCCTGAACTGCCTGATAGCCCTGACGCCTGAGCTGGGACTGTAGATCTCCTGGTGTTATCAGATTACCCACATACAATTCAACAGGACGTGCAAATACCTTGGCAGGTATTGCCCACTTTTTGCCTTCAAACTGCTTAGTGACTACGGCATCCAGATAGACAGCGTAAGCGGAAACCAGGATCACCAGCGTCAAGCCCAGCTTGAACAGGATGGATTTCCAAGGTACCGGATTACCCTGTTTTTGCTTTGAGGATGATTTGGTCTTTTTGGCAGGCCTGCCTTTTTTAGTCGTCGATTTATTTACCATGCGGGCGATTATACGCTAGAGCCTGTTTATGATCTTTTTCGTAAAACGAAAACAATCGGAAAATTTCTATATTCTTTCCCTTTGGGACGTATATTGGTACCGAAAATGGCGGTTTACTAGAAAAGGCTGAAACTATGTCTCTTTCTGTGGATAAAAAGTGGCTTTATCAATCACTTGATCTGTCCAGAAGAACTAACCCTTTCCTGATCATCATGATGGGTCTGTCCGGTTCTGGAAAGAGTACTGTATGTCGTTGGCTCACTCATGAGCTGCAGATAGCATGGTTATGTGCCGATGTCGTTCGAAAGCGCCTTTATGGCCTGAGCCCAGAACAGTCTTCCAAAGGAGTGAGACAGAATATCTATTCGGCTGATGCTCATAAAAGAACATTCACTCAATTAGCTTCTCTGACCAGACAACTCCTGTGCTCTGGATACCCGGTTACCATCGATTCCGCTGCACTTCGCGCCGTGGATCGACAACAATTCATAATATTGGCCAGAACACTCAATATCCCCTTCGTCATCATCTACTGTATAGCTGGAGAAGATACGATCAAAATCAGGCTCAATTGCCGACTTCAGGGTCCAGACGAACCTTCCGAGGCCACGATTAATGTTATGGAACAGCAAAAAGAGTGGCTTGAAGAACCCGGTACTGCTGAGACGCCATTTCTGATCAGTTTGAGCACCGATCTCCCAAACTGGCAGAGTGCGTTAAAAAAACAACTGACCGCCCAAAACATTTGCTAGAAAGTCCCAACAAGGTGTCAAAATACCATTGCATCGGTAATAACTGATAACTCTATGGGAGGACTTCAAAAGTCTGGTCTATTCTTAAGAGAAAATGACTTCTGACTTTTTAATAATCATGCTGTCTCTGGTACGGACGCTAGAGTTGAGTTAGGGATCCAGTACATGGCAACTGATCTGATCGAATTAAAAAACCTTGGCAAAACATCCGTACAATGGTTAAACGCTGTAGGCATCAGAACGCTTGAACAACTCCATGATGTAGGCTCTGTTGCAGCCTACTGCAAAGTTCGTGATCGTGGCTTTAAAGTTTCAAAGGTATTGCTCTACGCTCTTGAAGGAGCCCTTATTGGAGCGCACTGGAATGATCTGGACCCGGATTACAAGGCACGCCTGTTAGAAGCAGTAGAAGACAGCCCTCCTCCACCCTGATACTCCCTCGACACCATTTTAGGCCTGGCCGCAGACAGGACACTCCGGATCTGCCTGCAGCCCCATTGTCTGCCACTCCATCGTCATCGCGTCAAAAATCATCAACCGACCATTCAACGTTTTCCCAAACCCGGTAATCAGCTTGATGGCTTCCAGTGCCTGCATTGTGCCTATCATTCCGACAACTGGCCCCAATATTCCCGATTCAGAACAGCTGAGGTTTTCATTGCTCTGCTCATCATATAAACACCGATAACAGGGCGCATCAGACTGACGACGATCATAAACAGTAAGCTGGCCATTAAGCCTGATTGCTGCACCGCTGACCAGAGGAACAGAGGCCCTGACACAGGCAGCATTGATTGCGAACCGGCTGGTAAAGTTATCGGTACAATCCAGAACTACGGTCGCTTTTCCCACCTGCTCTAACAGGCCTTCACCTTCCAGACATCCATGGATAGCCTCAACCTGAATACTGTCATTGACTGCCAACAGCCGGGCCTGTGCAGCGGATACTTTTGCAGCTCCCTGATCATCAGCACAATAAAGCAACTGCCTCTGAAGGTTGGTGGTATCAACCGTATCCGGGTCAACCAGCACCATTTGCCCTACTCCTGCTGACGCCAGATACTGAGCGGCCGGACAGCCCAGTCCACCCAGGCCAAGAATTAACACTCTCGATAACAGCAACCGCTCCTGACCTTCGATATCAATCTGGGGAAGCATAATTTGTCGGCTATAGCGGAGTAACTGCTCATCATTCATGGATGGTAGCTGTCCTTACTAAAAAATGGCTTGAAAGATATGCTGCCTGTAACCATCAGGAAGTACGGCACTTAAGCAGAGTGAAGTATAAGGAGAGAATCAATCCGATAACACACCCACTGCTGTCTATTTGCAGCAGGTGGTTCGTAACAGGTAATGCCTTCAGATGCAGGAATCAGCTTTCACAGAATCAAGACTCTGACTCGACAAACTCACCATAGGCTTCTGCATCCATCAGATCACTGAGTTCGCCATCATCCTCAAGTTTCATCTTGAAGAACCAGCCATCGTTATAAGGGTCGCTGTTTACCGTTTCCGGAGTCTCTTCCAGTATGCCATTAACTTCCAGAACTTCCCCCGTCAATGGTACATAGATCTCCGAAGCAGCTTTTACAGACTCAACAGCTCCGGCTTCGTCACCTGCGGCGAGCACAGCACCAGGTTCTGGCAGTTCAACAAAAACTACATCGCCCAGGGCTTCCTGGGCATGATCTGTAATACCAATGGTGACGGTACCATCTTCCTCCAACCTGACCCATTCATGGGAACGCAGATACCGTAACTCAGAAGGTATATTGCTCATCTATTTATCCTCGGTTGACTCTCTGTAAAGCTAAGGTGCCTCACCCTATCATCCCCCTCCCAGAAGACAATGCGGTGAAATCAAACGCTGTTTATTGGCTCATTACTGTCAAAGAGCTCATGGCTGACTGGCACGAGCATTCTAACGAGTTTAGTGGGAAGTTTACATAGCATCGCTTCGGTTAACTGCCTGAATAGAACGTACCTCTGACTTTTTTGAGTTGGCTCCCTTGTATACAAAACCTGACAGCCTGTGCAACACTGAAGAGACAGAATGACAGGGCAGGATAGCCCGAAGTGTGCTGTGGGTCTGAAGTTGCGCAACCATGACACGGTTTCACAGTAAATCAAGTGATAAGGTTCAGGGTCGAATGTCACTACAAAATGCCTGCCAGTGTAATGAACAGTTGTTGTCTGAGTTGATTCAGGCCATTAAAGGACTTCCTTCAAGCAGTTACCAGAAACCTGCCGCCCCTGACAATCCTCAAACAATAGGAGCTCATGTACGCCATATCATTGAGTTTTATCAATGTTTTTTATCCGGTCTTGATACTAACTGCATTAATTACGACAGCAGAAAACGAGACCCGAAATCTGAGAGGAGTATCTCTTCTGCAGTAGATGCATTACTGAATATTAAGGAGGAAATGGTCAGGCTAACAGAAAATACATCGAGTGAGATTAATCTGACGCTCAATACCTACACGGATACCAATGGAAGTGCCATTAAGGTGAAAACATCCGTAATTCGTGAGCTTTTATTTTTGCAAAGTCACGCTACGCACCATATGGCAATGATCAACTTACTGCTACAACAGTCAGGCCATATATCCCCCAGGGATTTTGGTGTTGCCACTTCAACACTGATCTATCGAAAACAGCAGGAAGCACCTTCTAAAAACTAGGCCGCCTTTCTATGGTACTGCACAAAATCGCTGCAACGTTCAGCACCCATATATTTTGACAGCATTTTTTCATCCACTTTCAAAAGATCAACAATAATCAGCCCGTCCAGAGCATCATTAAAGTCGGGATCGACATTGAACGCGGCCAGTTCTCCCTGTAACTTCAGGTACTGACGGAGTAGCACCGGAATCCCTTTGTTATCCTTTTCAATCTGCTGCACCAGAGAAGAAAGTTGCTCAATACTGTTAATGCCCTTTAAGTCTCCAGTAGACCAGAGAAGGCCAGAGCTCTTTAATGGTGTTGTCGGCGTAACCAGGTCGGCCAGAGCCTGGTCACAGTTATTCGCTCCAAGGCAGCCTGCCATTAATTGACGCGACACTTCACTATAGTCACTGCTGATACTTACCGGGCCAAACAGAACACGATACTGAGGATTCGCTGCAACATAAGCCCCAATTCCCTTCCACAACATAAGAAGTGCATTGAGACTTTTCTGGTATTCCGGACGAACAAAGGATCGCCCCATTTCCAGACAACAGCCCAGCTTATAAAGAAACGGTTCCTTGTAATTGAACAGACTCCTTGAATAAAGCCCATAAATACCATGATTACTGAGTATTTGATCAACACACCCTATTCGATAGGCTCCAACAACCTCGGACCTCTCTCTGTTCCAGAGAAAAAGGTGAAGGTAATATTCATCATACTGATCAAGATCAAGTGATCGACCACTGCCTTCACCCACCTGACGAAAGGTAATTTCCCTCAGGCGGCCAATCTCCCTGAGGACATATGGAACGTCGCTGGCGGGCGCGCAATATACAGCCATCTCACCTTTTTCCAAAAGCATGGTGTGCTCTGACAGATTTTCAATTTCAGTCTTCATAGCCAGACTGGAAACACTATCAGCTATGGCCTCTTCTTCACGCTGAGGTTTTATTTCCTTTAACGGTTCAGAATGATTTTGCTGCGGAGAAAGCAGATAAGTACATAATCGAAGAAAATGTGTCAGGGCCTTTTTTGATGAAAAAGAGTGCAACTCTTTTGTCTCCAGGGTTTTTCCGATCCTGAATGCTAATGTAGCTCCCTGCTTATTAATCAGTTCACGAATCAGTCTTACGGTTCTTAATCGTGGATGAATTCTGCCAAGCCAGTGAAAGAGCTTACTGTTATTTCCTTCCACAAAAATGGGTGTAACACTGGCTCTGGTATTTAACGCGATTAAACTCGCCGTATTTCTCCATTCCGGATCACAAATAGCCCCTAACGATTTGTTATAACTCGATACTTCACCAGCAGGGAAAATAAGCAGTTGGTGACCATCATCAACCCAGGCCTGAGCTTCTGATATAGCCTGTTTATTTTTTTCTTTTGCCTGTTTGCTTAAAACATCAACACCAATGAAAACATCCTCAAACTCTGGAATTCGGCAAAGCAGCTCATTAGTGAGAACTTTTACGTCACTTCGCCTTTGCAGTAACAGGTCAGCCAGAGCAACACCCTCAATTCCACCAAAAGGGTGGTTGGCAACAACAATGGATGAACCGAAAGCAGGTATTGATGCAATAGAGCCTTTTGTAACTTTATAGTCCACATCAAAAATGTTCAGAACCCGCCGAAGAAATGCTTTTCCATTGAACTGATACTTGTATTCCGGCTCATAAAGTTTCTCAAGAGCGCTTAGGCCAAGAAACCTCTCGATTGCAGACTCAATCAACCCAAAACGTGTGCGCCGTGGTAAACGAAAAGGTGAGTTCAGCATGTTGTCCTCTATCCCTGAGTTTTTTCCAAGCTCAATTACACTCATTTTTATTATGCCTGTGTCAGATGCTCAGAACTCTGTCTATTACATAGGTTAAGAAGAATGTTGCCTTAACACTGCACATTGAAAGATGCCTCATAGTGTTAATTTCCTTGGCAATGACCACAGGGCTTTCTTTCTATAATGTCGAAGCGACCTTCAATGAACAACCAGAATATTCATGGGAAATGACAAAAAGGTGAAAATGAAGTGATATTTTTATGAAGGAGGGTATGAAGACTCACTGTCGCCTGGTAGGGAAACAGCAAGCCTTCAACAAAAATTAGCTCTGCAGGTATTGTTTAACCTTGTTATCAGTATTTATAAACTCCAGGATCATCAAAATAATTCCGGAAACCAGCAAACCGCAGGCGTTATAAAATAGCAGTCCACCATCATCACCGATGATATTTCCCATATCATCAAACTCAGGCATCGCAATACCCAGCGGGGTGCATAAGTGGAAAAAAACAGCACCGGTCATTACCCCGGAAGCGATAGCAGCTCCGTACAGGCGCAAAGGTGTCAAAAGTAATATCGAAGCTATCAGCTCAACAACCCCAACGCCATAGGCGCCATAATCAGCAAACCATTGAAACCCGGACCATGCACCCAAGACACCAAAAATATGCAGAGTTTCATAGGCATCGGTAAACTTAAAAAACAGTGACTGAACAAATACCACTGCAATATAAAGGCTTAGCGCCCAAGTAAATCCTTTATAAACCATCGGTGCCTCCTGGCATAGTAAACTCAGTTCATTTCCGGCCAGTGCTTATCTGCAGCTTTAATAAAGCCCGGAATATCTTTTAGCCATTTTTCCTGAACGCTACTGTCGTAATTCAAATACAGTTTATTATCGACAATTTTCCAGTATTTCGGGTCTCCCGGTGCCCGTTGTTTTTTTGCAGCAACGGCCCATGCGCAATAACCACCGTATTGAGGCATATACTGCTCAGGGCTTTCCTTGAAAAGGCTCGAATGTTTTTCTGAAGAGAAATACCACTCCACACCCAAGTGCTCAAATTTATACTTGGCACTCCCTTTGACTGGTTTTCCTTCAGTGAAATAAGCAACGGCATCATAACCACTGACGGCCTTACTGCTAAACCAGCCAGTATAAATATGCTTGTCAGCAAAGGAGTTGACACTGAATGCCATCAACAAGACCGTAGCAATCCTTAGCAATTTATTCATGAGGCTCCATCCTCTTCAGTTGTCTACCCTATTCTGTCTCGGGATATCGGCTGACCAGCTTTTTTTCCTTTCTCCATGCCTTAATCAATTCTCCCAGTGGAGGGGAAGGAAACCCTCTATGACGGTTTATCGCTCCCAGTTTGAACAGCGTTTGATATTGAAAGAAGAGTGTCTTGAAGGCATCTGCCAGAGAACCCCTGCAGTCCCATATATGTGCAGCTTCACTGCTGGCACCATTAATTTCAAGTATATAGTAATCCTCTCCCTTCATTAGAGACTGTATGTCTTTAAAACGGATATCAAAACGACCATAGTAAAATTCCGGCAAGTCATCACAAAGTCGGTCAAAGGCCCTGGTCAGCTCAGGCGTAATAAATTTCCGGCCATCTCTGAAAATACACCCTCTGCTGTGGCTACCGGTAAATGCGAGACGAAAAGGTTGTCCCTTGGGCAGGACTGTATCCAGTTGATCCTGATGCCGGGGAAGATAAAGGTGTGTGAGTTTGCCTGCCCGGGGATCATCAATAATTAACTCCTTCAGTGTGCTTTTGCCATTCCCGATAACATAGGGCTGGTATTTCAATGTTATGGAAATAATTTCTCCATTTTCAGTTCCTGGATAGCGAATGTAGAAAATACCGGCTTCGGCCTCATATGGAACTAATTGCTGGAAAAGGATTTTCCCATCCGAAGGAAACTTGTTGATATACCTGACCAGTTCATCCTTACTTCTGATCAACTGAACACCGGCACCACGACAACCAATATCAGGCTTGGCCACCAGCGGTAAGCTCAACCCGGCATGTTTGAAGAGTCGTTGTGCCCGGCTAGCAGCCTGATCAGCATCTTCCCACCCATCCAGTAACGCCCAGGGTGCAATTCTGGCTTTAGCTTCACCCGATGCTCTGGAAAAAATATCGGACTTTGATTCTCCCACCATACCACCCAGTGGAATTGAAGGATTGGCGATCAGTGGCAACCCTACTCCCCGCCATCGAATTGACTGCCAAAGCCATTGAAAGGCAACAGGAATATAGAAAATATACCCAGGCCAGAACTCAAAAAATGAAATAGGTTTCTCAACTGGCTCCAAGTTTGGCATACCGGGATGAATTGGCTTATCTGGAGATGTTCTCTCAACAAATAACTGGGTGGATGCACTGTTTTTTTCGTGAACTAACGCTTCCATACCTTACTCCGACCACCTTCCCTGGGATGATTTACTCACAATATCAGAACTGGCTTTTCTCAGCGCTTTCTTTTTCGGTACTTGAACCACTCATGTCTATCTTTTCGATAGACAGCTTGAATCTTCGGTGTAATACCAGGATGGCAATCACCACAAAAGGTAGCAATAGCCATTTTACTGAAGACAGTTCGCTCCAGAACATCGAACCAAACCAGTAAAGCCCAAGAAAAATAACACCTGTCCAGACCAGAGAAGCCAGAAATACCCAACCCGAAAAAGAAATAAATGAATAGCGAAAAAAGCCACAGGCTACATAGGAAGGTAGTCTGAGACCAGGCACTAATCGTACGACCAAAATAGTCCAGACAGCACGCTGTTTTAGCCACTGACCAGCCCTGTTGACGTTACCCTCAGGAATTCTTCCATCTAACCATGACCAGCGACCAAAAAGACGTCCCAGGCCATAAAGACCAAGGTCTCCAGTAAAAATACCAATAAGAAGCGCCAGAAAAGCCAGTTCTGGAGAGATAAAACCATCAATGCTGATCAATGCTGCCGAAATAGAGCCTGTAAATAATTCTGTGTAAACGCCACCAAAACTATTACTCCTTGAACCGGTCAGGAAACATAATTTCAAACCGGTTCATGGCTGCTTTCCAGTTCCTGATCGGCATGGTCCATTTCTCGGAAGCTTTTTCCATGGCCAGATAGATTACCTTCATGACTGACTCATCAGTCCGAAAAATCTTCCGGTTCTTGATCGCCTTACGAATGACGC
>NZ_LUKQ02000309.1 GCF_001647025.1 Endozoicomonas atrinae | reverse complement strand
CATCCTGAGTTTTAATCTGACTGGCTATTTGATCTACCAGTTTTTCGTTGATTTCAACGCTCATTGTTATTCTCCATTTTGGAGTATTAACGACAAGCGTTTACACAATTTAAATTACATTCCCGTATTTTAGCGTCTCATTTTTAATTCGACATAAACCGTCTTTGCAAAAAAAACGGACCCTAAAGCCCGTGAGATAAGATTTTCTCTGCAAAATTCACAGTAGGTAAACTGTGCCCCAAGAAACATGGTTAAACCCCAACCATTTTGAAAACCGGAGCTTTATTCGAGCTTCGGTTGCTTTCTGACCCTTAAAATTTCCTCTTCGTCAATAAGGGAATCTTTCACCCACAATCGGTCTGCAATGATCATTGGATTTTGATTAATTCGAGCAGTAAATTCATTAACTGCCTGCAAAAGGGCTTCTGCTGTTGCATAGTAGTGATGATAGGTTACGTCTTCACGCAACCAGCGCCAAAGAGCCTCTACTGGCATAAAGTCCGGACTATAGGATGGCATTTGGATAATATTGATGTTCAGTCGTTTACCAGCTTCCTGTACTAATTTAGCCGTATGCCAGGAGGCACCGTCCCAGATAAGGTCAATCGCCCCCTCCGGCTTTTCCTGACGAATACGCTCAAGCACATTCACAGTATGCTCTTTGCGGCCACTCGGGTAAGGCCAGATCCTGACCTGACCATCATTAAAGTAGTAAATACCATAAAAGCTGATTTTGGCAGCCAGCCCCGGCGAATTGGAGCTAACCCAGAAGCGTTTACCCTTGCGAGACCAGCCATAACCTATATCAGTATCCTGATGAATATGAGCTTCATCAATATAAACCAGAAGACGCTCTTGCCGGGTCGCCTTCTCCAACAGTGGTTTCAGCTGCTCAAGAAATGCGGACCGTAAGGCCGAGTCGGCTTTGTTCAATAATTTTTTGGCTTTTTTCCATGAGTAACCCTGACGTTTCAAGACCTGTCTAAGAGTCTCACGACTGAAACGGACAGCAAACGTCTTGTAACACCAGTCTGCGAGCGTTTTCAGGGTCCACCTGACAAAATGCTGAGGGCGCTCCTGTGAAGCCGCCTGTTCAAGAGCAAGGTCTATAATCCCCGCAACCGCTCCACCGATCACTCGACAAAAGGGGGGTGGCCACCTGTACGCCGATACACCATAGAGCCCGGGCCATTGCGGTTGTATTTGTTAATCCATCCGGTCACCGTATCATGGCGACGCCCCAGCCCTTTGGCCACTGCAACGGGGGAACAGCCTTTGACCACCTGGTACAACGCAGAGAAACGTTCGCGGGTTCTGGCATGGGAAGCCTGAATAGATTGTGCCAGAAGGCATTCTGGAGTTTGTTCCCATTGTGTACAGAGAACTTTCAGCAAAAATTAGTACCGACAAAAATTACGGTATTTTACCGATGGACTCTTATCTGTCAGTTAGGATATAGCGAACTGAAACCTGTGCGAACTGTAAAAATACGGTTCTCAAGCTGGCTGGGGTTTAATTAGGAACAGCGCCTCTTCCGTGAGGACGGATGCATCCTATTGAAAACAGCCTGCAACTGAAATCGGTAGTAGCACCTAAAAAGGTGCGACTAAGACTTTGTGTTTGGACGGTTAACTATCGAAACGGCTGCTGATAGCGCTTTACAGCATTAGTAGCGATCTGATTAATCTGCCGATTCAGCCGGTCGAGCCTTTCCCGCTTGGTATGACGATCCATGATCCGGTCTTCCATCACTTTGCGGACTTCCCTGCGCAGCTTGCTGATCTCCCGGCTGGCCTTATTGAGCCCGGCCTTGTTTTTCAGTCTGGCACTGGCTGACTGTTCCAGTTCTTTAGCTCGCTGGGTTTCCCCGGTTTCCTGATAGTGCTTGATGGATGAAGCAATGGCATTCACGTCCTTGTTCACCTCATACAGCTCGTTGGTGTAACGGGTGCTGCCTTTGATGCGATCACCAAAGAACGAACCGACCACCGGGTAGTCCTGTTTGTTCCAGGCGGGCTTTTCCCCGGCACCGGTCAGATGTCGGGTAACCGCATCGGTCACCGCCAGGGTTCCTGTGGCAAAGGCATTGAAATAGCCTTTCAACAGATGCTCCAGTTTTTTCGGGGATCGCATCCAGTCCGGTGCGCCTTCAGGAATGAACTTCACCAGTTCCTTTAGCGTCTCGCTGGTGTACGGATCGTACTGTGCTTCCGGCTTCAGGTGCTGCAAGCTGATGGGCACAATATCCCGGTCACGGAAGCGGTCGCGGTTCTCACCCACTTCCCAGATCGGTTTGATAAACTGCGGTATGGGCGTGGATTCCAGATTGAACATCGCCATTCCCAAAGTCAGCATGGCATCCTTTGTCCACTTGGCATCCTCATGGCCCATCATGCCCTGCCACAGGAACTCCGGGATGGTGGCAAAGATATGCCCCACCTCAAACGGCTTGGGGATTCTAAAATGACCGTCTTCACCATCACCGATCCAGAAGTGGTGGTAAGCTACTTTTTCGTCGGTGCTGAGCTGTTGGTAACGCTCATCGTCTTCAAACAGTCGCACCAGCAGCCAGGAGGCATAGCCGTACATCAGCCCCCGCGTCAGCACTTCACCGGAAAAGGTGCTCCAGTGCAGTTCATCACCAGGCTTCACACCTCGCCACATGCGGTTCACTCCCTGAAGCAAACTGTTGGTGAACTGGATGGATTGGGTCAGGAACCGGACAACACCCCACTGGCCTTTGCGGGTAAAGTTCATCACATCCAGTGACTGATAGGCGGCTTCCGCCGTTGAACCACCGGCCTCTTTCACCCGTTCAAAGACGTGCAGCCGGTTGGAGTCCTCAAACCGTGCGCCAATGCTGTCCCAGAAGTCGATCAGTTTGCTGGGCGTGCTCAGGATACGTTTTTGTTCTGCTGGGGATAGCTTCTTACGGATATTGTTGTAGTTGCTCCGGTAGTGACCGCTGCTACTGCTGCCTCCCGCCATTTTCATCGCCCACAGGGAGTCATCGTCATCCAGTGACTTTCTGAAACCACGAATGGCACCGGCCAGCGGGTTCATGCCCACGACCTTGCCGTTCACCTCCGGGGCAATATGCACTGCCGTCGAGAGCGTATCCCGGGTCAGGTTTCGGAACCAGTAGGCAGGCATCGCCGTGACACCGCGTCGGACTATTTGGCTGGGAATGCCCACCAGTTTCATAAAGCCGCTGTGCAGCTCTGGCCCGATGTCCTGAATGGAGGCCAGCAGCAATGGATCATCCACCGCGTAGGTTTCCAGCTTGCCACCCCGCGAGACACTGGTGGTCCCTTTCAGGGTTTCGTATTTTGCCATCAGCGACTTCCAGCCGCGCATCTGCGCTGGGGTCAGGTCGGTACTGACGCCGATCCCCTGAAGGACGTCCTTCACATCGTCGTCGGTAACGGTAATGGCACTCTCTATTTTTTCCACGGCACCCAGTTGCAGGGCGTTGTCGATGACCCGTTGCTGTGCGATGTTTTTCAGGGCCGCATCGAGCATGGAACGGTTATTGCGCACCATCGCTTCCAGTGGCGCGATCTTTTCCACACCTCCTTTCAATCGTTGAATACCGGAGGTTTGTCCGCCGAGTCCTTTTTTAGGTCGAATAAACCGCTGGCTCTCTTCCTGGTATTCCAGGTCGTGTATTCGGTTGAACGGGATATAGTCGCCGGTAACGAACAGCTTGCGCTGTTCCCTGTCGAGGGTGCCGGCGGCCTCCATAAAGTCCAGCAGGTCACGGTTGTGCTGCTGGTAATCGTCCATCACCTGCTTGAACCGCTTCGCCAGTTCCGGCTGGGTATGCACCCAGTTCTGAATGATGTCGATCTTTTTCTGGTCGTACAGGTTTTCCCGGTTCTGCTGGCTCAGTTCCTTGCCCAGCTTCAGGTCTTTCTCCATCTGCCTGCGGTCACGATTCCAACCGGTACGACCACCGGGATATTCATCCGGTGCTACGGCATCCAGCGTTTCTTTCAGTGCCTGCCCCTGAGCCAGCAACTGATTGCCTTTGGCCCTGGCCGCCTTGTCTTCCTCCATAATTCGCTGCGCCCGGTGGCTGCCTTCGTAAACCTCCCAGATGGCCAGCTCATCACGCTCGGTGACTGGCTTCAGCAGTTCAAACAATCCCTTGCTGCCCGGCTTGATAACAATGCTGCCCTCTTTCAGCATCGGGGTGCCTTTATGGAAGGTGGCATCGGTCACGTTATCGAGATTGCGAGCCAGGTAAACGGCTTTACTGGCAGATACCGTGGCGTCCATCAGTTTGCCATCGTTCAGCAGCTTCTCCTGCTTTTCGATAATGGCGGCATCGGTGAAAACGCCCTGATTGACGTGCAGCAATCCGCGCTTGATATGCTCCTTCAGCGGTTTGGCTTCCCACCACTCCCGCAACCGGTCGTGCCACGCTTTCGGGGCAATGCCGCCGTGGATGTCGTTGATCACGGACTGCACATCGTCGGGGAGGTCTTTCAGGGAATAGCGGGGAACATTATCCTGTTTTGCTTTTTTATTATCTTTCAAAGCAAACAACGGCTGACCATCTTTCAGTACCGAATCCCGCATTTTGTCGGTGACAGTCACCGACCAGACTTTATCGGGCCTGGTGTCATAAGGGTACTGCGAGCCGTTGAAATGGATCTCGACAGGCTCCAGCGTTGCTCCCCACTTTTTGGTGTACTTCTTCATGTAGTTGGCCAGACGCTTGTCGTAGAACTCTCGCATCCCCCTGGCACCGTCGCCCATCAGTTCGTCCAGATTCTCCAGGGTAAAGTCGGCGCTGTGCTCCGCGAAGACCAGCCGGTCCAGATCCTGATCAGCCATGCCCTGTGTGTCGTAATAGAGCAGCGAACCGTCTGATGAATGCAGGGCCTCACCGTTGGTATCGCGGGTAAACCAGCGGTTCTGCTGATCGTCGTTATCCTGCTCGGTGGACCATCGACTGCGCTCTTCTTGCAGGGATTCATAGACGGAGTGGCTGTCCTCCCGTATTTTCGCTCCCAGACGATGACCCACATAAGCGTCCAGCCGCTCTTCCGCAATGTGCTCTCTGCGGTTGCTGCCGTTCCGGTTTTTGATCGTTAAGGTGACATGGGTCAGTCGGCCTTCGTGGGTAAACTGGGGGATACCTTCATCTGCTCTACCACCTGCCCAAGACTTGGATACCGTTCCACCTGCTGTGCGGCACTGCTCCAGGCGATCCGGTCAAAGCCGTTTTCGGCTGCGTGGCGGATCATCCGTTTCATCACCAGGTTGGGCCAGCTCTCTTTCAGGGGCGCATTATACCAATTTCATTTTCAAAATATGTCACGAATTCTGCGATTGCCTTTATACTTTAAATAGCCTGTTGTTCATCCCGTTAATGTCATGCCTAAAACTCCCGATTTTCCTGAAAACTTTCACGATGCA
>NZ_LUKQ02000308.1 GCF_001647025.1 Endozoicomonas atrinae | reverse complement strand
TCATCCTGAGTTTTAATCTGACTGGCTATTTGATCTACCAGTTTTTCGTTGATTTCAACGCTCATTGTTATTCTCCATTTTGGAGTATTAACGACAAGCGTTTACACAATTTAAATTACATTCCCGTTTTCCTCCGCTGACCCTCGTAGCTCTTATGACACTTTGGTTTTAAAGGTTGATGATCAGGTTAAGCCATTCCACGAAAGGCTTGAGGTGAACATATCCATCGACCAAGACTTGATCCTTAAGGCAGAAGCTTCATCAACAAAAGATCGTGATGAACGAGAAATCTACGACCTTGAGTTTGGTTTGTCCTTGATGCAATCAGAAGAGGATGTTGAAAAAAAAAATCCTGAAGTTGAGCTAGCAATGGACTCAGCCGGACATGAACCAATGGCAGTTTGTGTCCGCTCAAATGTAACGAATAGAAGGGATGACTTGACCACGATACCCGGAGAGTATCTGGCCACCTACAACAAACCTTACTTTGATCGTGAGCGAAACAGGGACCTTCCCGAAGTACAGAATTTTGAGAAGCTTTACTATCAGCCATGTTCATATTGTAAGCGTCCTTATAATGATCCCGGGTGTCGGTGTGGGAGTACACTGTAATTATATTTGGGTTTAGGGGGCGGAAAGTTGCCCTCGCCCTTACACCTGAATTGTATCCATCCGTACTCCATAAGCAGGTGACCAAATGCAATCATATATTTCCTGGCTCCCAAGGCTGCACAGGGCTTAGCGACAGGATGAAAGCAAGACTTACGTACTTATACTCTGGGAATTCATTAACTTTAATGTGGTGCGTTCATATCATGATTTCTGACCAAGACTTTCTTTAAGTTGCGCCTGTAATTTCAGAAATTCATCATGCCGCTCGCCCTCACTTGCAATAGGCTCTGGATGTAGGTCTTGACTATCTTCTCCTTCATCATCGCACTCTTCTTCCATTACAGGCTCAAGGCCAGAGCTTGTAGGTTTACCCATTTCAGCCCTATCTTCTTCCAGCAGCTGCTGTATCACCTCAAGGTCTCCAAAAGGATTAGGGCCATCACCTCTAAGAGCTTTAATACCCTCGTGAATGATAATCATCCTATATTCAAAAACATAATCCAATACTGCTTCATTAATCTCATCTAACTGTTTATTAACAAGGTAACGGTTACAACGATGCATATAACTAGCAAGAATTGCCGGAATTCCTTGTGTGTAGTCATAAATTTTTGAGTAGTATCGTTCAGCTTCTTTCTTTTCTTCCTCTGACTCTCCGGTTAAATTTACTTTTTCTTTTGCCATTAAGTTGATCCAGAAGAGCTGAACCAGTTGCCTCCAAAATTTATCATCTGCGTTATATCTGGTCACTTGATAAAAGAAGCCTGTAGCTATTCGTCGTATTGCACTGAAATCTTTTGTCTTTTCACTTGTGAAAAGCTTCCACATTTTTGTCGTACCCATATAAAGCACAGAGACACCGACACAGTTAACCAAAGCACTTAGAAATGCTGTAAGCCTTTCATGCTCCTTATTATTTAGAATATTTTCAGAATCATCAATTACCAGAAATCCGACATTATGAATTGTTGATGCTATTGCCATTTCCAACTGCAATATATCAATGCTTTTATTATGACTACTTGGTTTGAAGTAGCAATCCTTCCCTATATGTCCTAATAAATAATCAAGCGTGGCCAAATACTGTAAACATATACCTTTCTCAGAACCAGATGGAAGGCAGTCAATTTTCACCCATGTTATTTGAGCAAAATTGATAGGCAAATTCTTATACCTTTTATGATAAATAATATTTGGGATAACTGATAAAATACTTTCTATCATAAATGTTTTACCAGCGCCTGTTATACCTAAAAAAACACTTGTTTTAGTGCATGTCAGGCATACTTTTCTAGGAGTGAATAGATATTTTTTCTTTTGTTTGACTTCATCAGGATTTTTCCTGTTTTGTAAAGATAATGATGTTAAATGCCTGATATGCTCTGAGGACAAAGGATTTCTGTAGACATAGGCATCCATTAAAACATCAGTTATTTCATTCCATATTTCAAACCATAAATCTTTATCCGGCAAACAACAATCAGTTAACCCCATAGAAATTAATGAACGATCCTTTGCATAGAGTTCATCAAGGTCAATTTTACCATTTTCATCCCTGTCTTGATGGTAAGGTAACTTCCTTATAGAGCCAAATAAATTTTTCTTAGTGACAAAATCTCCATCGCTATTCTTTGTAATAAAACTATACATTGACTCTGTTAATGGGTTGTTAGAATAACGAGCTAAACGGGACTCATAAACTGGATCGTAAATAATACACCGTTGAATCCTTCGATTGACGAATATTTTTTCTCTCAGCTTTTTATCCACAACTTAAACACCTTGTAAAAAATCATCAAAATCGTCGTCATCATCACTTGAGTTAAACTCAGCGCCAGCAGGAACAGAACTTTTATCTTTATTTTGTTCTTTAGAAGATTCACCAATAAAATCTTCAATCCTTTGTTTTTTTAATTTATCAAGCATCGCCTGTTCTAGACTCTGTTCTTCATTTATATTTTTGGCCCTACTCTTGGCCTGTTTTTTTCCTTTCGCAAGATTACTAAGTGCAGTTTTTGAAGCACTTCTACGAGCCTCTGTTAATCGTCCTCTATGAGCAGCATTTTCTTCACGTATCTTAGCATCTTCTACTCTTTCATTATCTAGCTGGTTAAGAACCTGCTCAACATGCATATACTCGAGTCTCTGACTCCTTGAATGTATCCTGCATTTAATTATCGATGAATCAGATTTAGATATGAGGTAGAGAAAATTTACCGACCCCATTATGCGGTGCCCAGTATAATAATCACCAATCAAGTTAGCGTTAAAATGATCTCTATAAAACTTTACAAATTTTTGAATATCTGGATGAGTTGGGTCGTAGAATATTTTATTTTTATTGCCATTACCAACTGTATATACACCTTGTTCATTTGCCCTTATAGTTACCTGCTCACTCAAAGATAATATCATCAATTTTTTATCGAAATTATCAGAACTAATCCCATATGAATTACAGTTTTCAAGACCCCATTTCCAAATATCAATGGGTATAGGCTTAACTCCATCCCGCATCATATCCGCGCTTAGGTATTTCCTATCAAGTAGCCGCCTATTTATACCATAAGCAACCTCTGCTGAGAGTTGAAATACCTGGGGCATTTCAATACATGAGTACTCCGCTGGGTTAGTTGCTCCTCTTGCTAGTGCTTTAATCACTCTTCCAGGCAATCTGTGAAATAACTGCTCGGTAAAAAGCTTATTGGTGCTCTCAACCAATGATTTTTGCGTTGGAGTGAAAGCGGGGCAAAAAGATGATGCCATAACGCCAAAGCGACCATGAACAATTTCCTTTTTAGTTGAGAGAAAGTCTGAACCACGATCTAAAAGATTCGCATAAGAAATCAAATCACACGGCCAATCCTCATCATCAATTTCAATTCCCCACAGCTTTCCAAAATCTGATTTCTTTATATATGCACCAAGTAATGCTTCTAAAAAACGAGCATTACATGGACTCCTGAAATCTAGTGTTGTGACAGCTAACATCCCAGAAAACACATCAACAACATTGTACTGATGAGCTCTCCCAACAGAATTCTTTTTTTCTTCCTCAAATGAACTACCTAGGTATGTATCAACATTGTTTGCATCTATGACATAAGTATGTCCTGGTCCTTTCGCAATATCATTAATTATACCATAGGACTCTCTGTAATCCTTCGATGCATTCTTTTTACCTACCCTTCTAGTAAGGTCTTCATGACCATCAATTAGCTGCGGGAGCCAATATTCTAATTGAGCCTCGCTTATGCGATCTTTTCGATAGATAATATTACCTTTTTTATCAACTCCATCTTTATAGTAATCAAACCAAATGGCATCTAACAATGATTTTTTGTCATTACAACATTCACCTGTGGGCTCGTGCATTTTTTTATAATATCTTTTATAGCTTTTGACGATAATTGCTTTCTCATCATCCTCTATTTTGATTGTAGATATCTCTTTATTAGTGGTTCTTGGTCTACCTATAGGTTTTGAGTCTTTGCGATGTGATCGCTGCTTCCCCCTTCCACCTTGTAAAGATCTAGCTGGAAGTAATGCTGTCTTTATCTTACTATACATAAGATATCGATACGTATATTCATAAATTGTTGTTTTATTCAATAAAGTCCCATCATTTAAATCTCGGGACTTTTCTATACTTTCTTTTATTGCTTGCTGGCCTGCTGAAGTCCTCTTTATAACATCATTTATATTTTCTACAACAGGCCCCATAATTTCATACCTTTTATTCATCTCTCTCAAAGAGTCTTCATTAATTTCATTCTCTGGTAGGAGAAGATAGCTAGGTATTGCATACTTAAAGCGAGTTATGTCATTTTCATCAAACTCTTTAATTAATATAGAACGGTTTACTCTATGAAGTTTTCTTGGTTTTTTACATATTTCAACCAAGTATAAAAAATTATCTTCATCATGAACAATACGATACATTGCTGGTTTGACCGAGCTTGATTCTATAACCTGTATTGCTTCATCGATTTGCAGCTTTCTGTTTGAACACATCTATCAAAAGCCTCCATATTAAAATCAAACATATTGCCTTCGATTAAGCATCTTGGTGTTAAAATCTTTTCATAATTAAAAACAATTACTTTTCTCCAGCAGAGTAGCGAAAAAATTCTTTTCATACTATCCAAAGGAAGTTGCATTTTCTCAGATAAAGCTTTATGAAAAGCTAGAAGCTTAGGCGATTCATGAAATATTTCCCTTTCCTTAAGAAATAGCTCAAAGTATTTTCCAATCACCTTCCTTTCATTATCAGTAGCATTATTTCCTGCGTACATCCATTCAAGATTTCTAAATCTGTTTTCAGAAATTTGGTTACTTGTCACAGGCTTCCATGGCAAACCATAACGCTCACTACTCAATTTTTCTATCAAAAGCCTCTCTTCAAAACGACTAAAGACTTTTAATTGGTCCGAAGATATTTTCTCTATAACTTCTTTGTCACATTTTATTGATTCAGACCAGCCAGTGTTATTTTTTGAAGAAAAGGGAACTATATCAATTGTGATGACAAAATTGCCATTAAGGTGATGTCGCAATCCCCATTCTTGGCAGACGGCCAAACTAATATCAGGCGGGATTGGGAACTGATCATAGTATGAGGTTACTTCATCAGAAAACTCATGATCATATAGCCGTTTTTTTTCAGGAGGAGAGGCAGCATACACCATCCTCTTATTTTTCACACTGTAGAACTCATACCAATCGCATTTTCTAAATCCTTAAGCTGCCGCCAACTATGCTTAGGCATCATTACCATGCATTATCTAGAACAGATGTCTCGTCGACCACAGCTACCCGAAGGTTTTAATGATGTTGATTTTC
>NZ_LUKQ02000307.1 GCF_001647025.1 Endozoicomonas atrinae | reverse complement strand
TGAAGTGATGCCTTTGTTATTAGTTATTTATTTTTAATATCGTTTTTCTTTGTATAGTTTTTTTAAATGCTATTTGTTGTTTTATTTATATAATTTAGTTATTTATTGTCGTTTATAATGATTAAAAAAATATAACTCCAAAAAAAGTAGGCAAAAGTACACCTAATCAGAGTCAGGCAACTATAACTTATTTCATGGTTTTCTATTGTTTTCAGATTCTGTGACATCAGGTTTCAAACTCATTGGCTCCTGTGCCTCGATTCATATTCTGTAGTTATTTCTCTCAAGCTATTCCTTTGAAATTTCCCTGTCCAAAAAGTCAATCTGAAAAGCTTGAGTAGCCAAAAGAGAGTGTTTGATATGGGTAGAATAAGTGTAGATCTGAGTTCAGTACGTAATATGGATGCTGTTCAGATTGAACAGGGGATTCGACGTCATCTTGAACAGTCTCTTGGGGTTGAGCCCGATGAAGCAAGCCCTGGGGATTATTGGGAAGCATTAAGCCTTGTTGCCAGGGAAATTAATCTGGATCGTATAAGAAATACGCGGAGGGAGGAAAAAGACAAAGGTGCCCGAAGGGTTTACTACCTGTCGCTTGAATTTCTGGTAGGCCCTTTACTGGGGAATAACCTTCATAACCTGGGAATCTATCATCAGGCTGAGAAAGCCATGGCCGGTTTTGGTGTAAGCCTTTCGGATGTACTGGAATATGAAACGGATCCTGCACTGGGGAACGGAGGACTTGGACGACTGGCTGCCTGTTTTCTTGACTCACTGACAACCCTGAACGTGCCTGCCTTTGGTTATGGCATTAACTACCGCTTTGGCCTTTTTAAGCAGGGCTTTGTCGGTGGTAAACAGGTTGAAAGTCCGGATGCCTGGCGGGAAGACAGCTTTCCTTGGGGTATTGAAAAACCCAAAAGAAAGCAGGTTGTGCGTTTGTACGGCAAGGTCAGGGAGGTTGATGGTAATAAGCTTTGGGAGGATACCCAGGAAGTATTGGGCGTCCCCTGGGATTTGCCAATTACCGGTTATAGCACTGAACGAGTTAACACCCTGCGCCTCTGGGAGGGGAGAGCGACAGAGGGGTTCGATCTGAACAGTTTTGATGCCGGTCGTTATCAGGATTCCAGGTTCCGGGAAATCCTGGCAGAAAATATCAGTCAGGTGCTATATCCAAACGACAGTCACCCTGAGGGCAAGGAACTTCGACTTATTCAGCAGTACTTCTTTGTTGCCTGTTCGCTGGCCGATTTGATTGCCCGCTACAAACGGGAGCATGAAGGCTGGGAACAATTTACCAGTAAAGTCGTGATTCAGTTAAATGATACGCACCCGGCAATTGCCGTGCCTGAGTTGTTGCGAATCCTGATGGATGAAGAGGACTTTGTCTTTACCAAGGCTTTGGAAGTATGTCGCAGTGTTTTCTGCTACACCAACCATACACTGCTGCCCGAAGCACTTGAAACCTGGCCTCAGGGTTTGATTTCAAGAGTGTTACCCAGGCATATGCAGTTGATCTATAAACTGAATTATCACTTCCTGCACAAAGAGGTAGAACAACAGTGGCCAGGTGACCATCAAATGAAACGTCGCCTGTCCATTATTGAAGAGCCGGCAAACCCTGCGGAACCTCAGATGGTGCGTATGGCATACCTATCGGTTATTGGTAGCCATAAGGTCAATGGTGTTGCTGCTCTGCACTCAATGCTGGTGAAAGCAAACCTCTTCCCTGAATTTGACCAGCTCTGGCCAGAGAAAATTGTCAATGTTACCAATGGTGTCACACCCAGGCGCTGGCTGGCTAACTGTAATCCTGAACTTGCCGGGTTGATTGATCAGACCCTCAAAGGGGACTGGCGCAGTGACCTTGCCCAACTGAGCGAATTGAAGACCTGGGCTGATGACCCTCAGTTTCAGGAAAAATTTGCTCGAATCAAACTGGATAATAAGAAACACCTGGCTGGTGTCATTGATGAGCTGTGTGGTGTAAGAGTCAATCCGGATGCCATCTTTGATGTGCAGATAAAGCGCTTGCATGAATACAAACGACAGCAGCTAAACCTTTTGCACATCATGGCGATTTACCGTCGTCTGCTGGAAAATCCTGACCTGGACGTTCCCCATCGGGTGTTTATTTTTGCGGCAAAAGCAGCGCCAGGGTATCTGGTGGCAAAAAATATTATCTATGCCATTAACCGTGTGGCTGAGAGGGTCAATAATGATCGCCGCATTCGGGACAAGTTAAAGGTTGTCTTCCTCCCCAATTATCGCGTGAGTCTGGCTGAAAAAATAATTCCGGCAGCCAATGTTTCGGAGCAGATATCAACCGCCGGTTTTGAGGCCTCAGGTACAGGGAATATGAAGCTGGCTCTGAATGGCGCGCTAACCATAGGAACCATGGATGGGGCGAATGTCGAAATAGCCGAGGAAGTTGGTGAGGACAATATCTTTATTTTTGGGAAGACGGTAGATGAAGTCAGTGACCTGCGACAGAGAGGTTATAACCCCCGGGATATCTATCAGCACAATGGAGAACTGAAGGCCGTTATTGACTGGTTGGCCTCCGGAGACCTTAGCCCGGACGAACCAGATGCATTCCGTCCGCTGGTGGAATCCCTTCTGGATTCCGACTACTTCCTGACTCTGGCTGACTATCAGTCTTACAGTGATGCTCATGACAGGATTGTCCAGGCTTGGAAAAATCCATCACACTGGTGGCGAATGGCGATCATTAATACAGCATCCATGGGCAAATTTTCATCAGACCGATCCATTGTCGACTACTGTAAAACTATCTGGAACATTGACGTTTAGCGTCGCTCACTCTGGGGGCTGATTATGGTTGGTGCTCTTGAAAATATCCGGGTGGATTCTGACAGCTGGGATACCGTGCTTGATGATCTTCTTAATACTTGCTGTGCAAGACCATTTGATTTGCTCGGTTGGCACCCCAGTAGAACCGCTAGAGGCTTGGTGTTAAGAATATGGCGACCAGATGCCATTGATGTGGATGTTATTGATGAAATAACGGGGAGTAAACTGGGCACCGCTACCAGTATTGCACCGGGGTTGTTTGAACTGAATTTTCCGGATATTTCAGAGCCTCACGCATATCATCTGCTGGTCACCAATGCCCAGTGTCACCAGTTCATGGCGAATGACCCTTATCAATTCTCCAGCCTTTGTCACACAGAACCTGTAATCCACCACTACTGGCTGCACCATACACTGGGGGCTCACCTCCATTCTGTTACGCTGTCAGATCATACCTGGCAAGGCGTCATGTTCCGTATATACGCCCCACATGCCCGCAGTGTCAGCGTGATCGGTTCATTTAACCACTGGGATGGCCGGCTTCACCAAATGGCCAGTAGCAACAGTGGTATATGGCGGTTATTTATCCCTGAAGTGAAAGAAGGTGATCTTTATAAGTTTGAGCTGAAAGATCAGAATGGACAGCTGTTGCCGCATAAAGCGGATCCATTTTCTTTTTATGCGGAGCAGCCACCGGGAAATGCGTCCATTGTTTATGACCCCAAAAAATATCAATGGCAGGGCAAGGAGTGGCATCAACACCAGGGATTGGATCGTCCTGTCAGTATTTATGAGGTGCACCTGGGTTCCTGGAAAAAAGGAAAGAGAGGACAGCTGCTGAATTACACTGAGCTGGCTGAACAGCTGGTGCCCTATGTGAAAGGAATGGGGTTTACTCATGTTGAATTTCTCCCTCTTCATGAGCACCCCTTTAATGGTTCCTGGGGCTATCAGCCGGTGGGTTTGTTTGCTCCAACCAGTCGCTACGGTGATCCGGATGAGCTGAAAGCATTGATAGACCGATTTCATGATGCGGGTATTGGGGTCATTCTTGACTGGGTCCCTGCGCACTTTCCCTCTGACAGCCACGGTCTGGCCCACTTTGATGGCACCCATCTTTATGAATATGAAGATCCTCGAAGGGGGTGGCATCCTGACTGGCAGACGCATATTTATAACTACGGACTATCGGAAGTTAGAAACTTTCTGATCAGTAATGCATTGTTCTGGTTTGAACAGTTTCGTGTGGATGGCCTGCGGGTGGATGCTGTCGCTTCGATGCTCTACCTCGATTACTCAAGAGGTGAGGGGGAGTGGGAACCCAATGTCCTGGGGGGAAATGAACACCTTGAGGCCGTCCAGTTTATCAAGGAGCTTAATGAAGCCGTATACCAGAACTATCCCGATGCCATGATGATCGCTGAAGAGTCTACCAGCTGGCCAGGAGTCTCCATGCCAACTTACGACAATGGGCTTGGATTTGGTTACAAGTGGAATATGGGGTGGATGAATGACACGCTGAATTACATGATCCGTTATCCTGAGCATCGGCGCTATCACCATGATCAGATCTTATTCAGCATGGTGTATAACTACAGTGAACACTTTATTTTACCACTTTCGCATGACGAGGTTGTTCACGGTAAAGGTACCCTGCTCACCCGAATGCCTGGAGACGAGTGGCAGCAGTTTGCCAATCTTCGAGCTCTCTATGGATATATGTTTGGGCACCCTGGTAAAAAACTGCTGTTTATGGGGGCTGAACTGGGTTCTCGCCGTGAATGGAATCACGATGGCCAGCTGGACTGGTTTTTACCAGAGGAAAATGAGTTTTCCAGTGGGCTAACTATCATGGTCAGGCATTTGAATTCGACCTACCAGTCCCTGCCAGCTTTATGGCACTCCGATTATGATCCAACGGGGTTTCAGTGGCTGATTACGGATGATGAACTTCAGTCAGTTATCGCATTCAGTCGACATACTTTTAGTGATACTCCTGTTGTTGTCGTTTGTAATTTTACCCCGGTGGTCAGGCAGAAATATCGGCTTGGTGTACCGGAGGCAGGTACATGGAAAGAAGTGTTTAATACTGATAGCAGTGAGTTTTCTGGCAGTGGTGTTATGAATCCATCACTATTGGTGACAGAGCCTCTGCCAATGCATCATCAGTTGCATTCATTAGTAATGACTCTACCTCCATTAGCGACAGTTTTTTTACACCTGACCGAATAATCTATTTCTCTCGACTTGAGCAGATCGCTCATTATTTTTTTCTATTAGAGAACACATCAAATTGTGTTCTTACAGGTTACTTTTATTCGTCATTAAATGGAAAACGCTGACGTTCTGCCGATGTCTTTCGAGCTTGAAATATTTGTCTGCAAAGCTTCAGTGGGCTTTTGATTATTGTATTGATTGTATCCGCCTGCCAAGGGCTGGCTTATACCAATTGAATTTTCTAACTACTGTATAACTGCCCAATCACGGGAGCACAGACTGAACAGTCGACCAGCTTCGCTGCAAAGGTTATTCCAAGCTTCACAGCAACAATCTACAATATTTTCATAACCTGAAAATGCTTTGTTTGATAAGTCATGCTCCCGCATCCACTCCCATAGCCTTTCTGAGCTGTTTAACTCCGGTGCGAATGGT
>NZ_LUKQ02000306.1 GCF_001647025.1 Endozoicomonas atrinae | reverse complement strand
GTCCTCTCGATTGGTCATGGCGCTGCTCCCTGCTTGATACCAACAGGAAAACAATCGGCCAGAAAAGGGTTAATCGGGAGGTCAAATTAAACTGGTGTTTTGAAGACTTATTACATCGGTGATGACAACTTGCACAAAATACAGATAGTAATCCTGAACTTCTTAATGACGCTGAAGCGTTCTTTAAGCATATTGAATATTTTGGTCTTCATGAGACCATCAAATGCACTAACGGTATGTATGCGGGCTTGTTAATCCATAAGGAAAATGGCTGTTGTATTGCATTTACTGATCATGCAGGAAAAAAACCTCTCATACTCTGGAACAGTAAGGCAGGCAGGCACATCGGAACTGGGGTTGACTCTGCTTATATCGATGATAACTCCACACAGATTGAGGTTTTTCAACCTGGAATCCATAATGTCAATGTTGAGTCGGGAATAACAGCGTTGGCCAGCAAGCCTCCTAAGGTTCAACCTGTGCGTTTGCCTCTCTCTGAGCTTTTGAAAATGGCAGTGGCAGACAGAATTCCAGAAAATTTACCGTTTGCTGTCGCTTTAAGTGGTGGGCTGGACAGTTCTATTCTGGCGTACATTATTGAAAAACAGTTATGCCTTAGACCTGAGTATTATGTAATTGGTGACCAATTACCGGATAGTGTCTCCTCTTTAATGGAAAGTCTTGGTATTGGACAGGATCGGGTCAAGCTCATCAAGCCTGAGACTGACAATAATTTACGGACTTTATTGATTGACACATGCCGTGTAATAAAGAGCTTTAACCCCTCTATTATCTCTAATGGAATGGCCACCATGATGCTTGCGAAAGCAGTACATGAGGATGGGTACAGAGTGCTATTGGGTGGGGAAGGAGCTGATGAGTTCTTCTGTGGCTATCAAGCGATGTATAACGGAAAGCATTGCCCTGAAGATATGCGCACAGCATTAATCTCAAGCCTGCACTTTACTGAACTGAGGAGGGTTGACCTGGCATGCTCTTACCACTCGGTAGAAGCTCGCTGTCCATTTCTTGACCAGCGAGTTACAAGCTATGCTTTGGGGGTAAGTGCCGAGATGCACTGCAGCAAGGTTCAAAAAGCAGGTAAATTGCCCCTGAGGGAAGCCTACAAAGGACTTCTGCCAGACGTCATCATTAATGCAGCGAAGGAGCCCTTCGATATTACCAGCGGCCTACAGTTGCAAGTGATTAAATTACTGAAGGCTATTGATGCATCAGAGCGAAAAGCCTTAGAGATAATTTTTAAGGGGGTCATGGGGAGTGCAAATATATTTGAGAATGACTATTTCTCAAAATATCCAGCGTTTGATGACATGATCGATAGAAGAGACAGGAAGTATCAAGCGAATATAATATGATCAATCAACCAATTATTGCAGTTATTGGTCTTGGCTATGTGGGTTACCCACTGGCTCTGGCGTTAGGAAAATATTATAAAACCATAGGCTTTGACATTGACCAGACTCGGATCCAGGAGCTGCAGCAACACAAAGATCGAACTTGCGAGGCTGACACTGCCGCTATTGCGCAAGCAACATTTCTGTCACTGATTAGCAATCCGGGTACTCTTGGAGAAGCCAATCTATATATTGTGACGACATCTACCCCTGTCACTGCCTCAAATCAACCAGATCTATCGGAAGTGCTTGGTGCCGCAGAAACTGTTGGCCAACACCTATCCCCTGGAGACAGGGTGATTCTTGAATCCACAGTCTATCCCGGCGTTACTGAAGGTGTCTTTGCAGACACCATTGAGAGAGTTAGCAAGCTGGTAGCAGGAACGGATTTTTATCTGGGGTATAGCCCAGAGCGTATCAACCCCGGAGATCCACTACACCGTCTTCAAAACATTGTAAAAGTTGTCAGTGCTTCAGACGAATCGACGCTTGAACTGATGGCTGACGTTTATGGTCGTATTGTCCCCGAGGGCATCCATAGGGCAGCCAGTATCAAAACTGCAGAGCTATCAAAGCTGATTGAAAATACCCAGCGTGATGTCAACATCGCTTTCGTTAATGAGATGTATCAGTTATCTGATGCAATGGAATTAGACTTTAACCAGGTGATGGCCTGTGCCAACACCAAGTGGAACTTTCTTGACTTCAAACCTGGTTTGGTTGGCGGTCATTGTGTCGCAGTTGACCCATATTATTTATTACATCAACAGAACCAGATGAGGTTGCCTGCCGGGGTGACTCTCATGGCAAGACAAACTAACGAACAAATGGTTGGTTATGTCGTTGGTGCATTTATCAAAAAGCTGACAAAAGCAGGGCTGTCATTTTCCTGTGCTCAAGTATTGGTAATTGGTTCCAGCTTTAAGCCAGATTGTCCGGACCTGAGGAATTCCAAAGCCTTAAGAGTTGTTCAGGAACTCATGGAGTATGGATTAAAACCGGATATTTATGATCCTGTTATCAAGTCTCCTCTCGCTATAGAGGCAGAATTTTTCTCAGAAATCCCTGAAAAAACTTATGATGCGGTACTCATGCTTGTTCCCCATAAAGCTGCCATCAACGCTTTAGCCAATCACCCCGGGCCTTTACTCAAGCCCGGCGGGATTTTTTCCTCTTTAGACGCTTCTTATGAGGCATTAGTAGCCTGAATATGAATGTAAATATGCTTTCTCAGTTCATTGCAATGCATTCTGTGGATAATCACCCTTCAGGAAATCAGGATGCACTCTCATTTTTAACCGACTATCTAGCCATAATGGGGTTTGTCTGTACCATAAAAGGACAGAGTAAAACGGATCAACCAACCCTCATCGCTCATTATCCCGGTAGGGAGAGTCGTAACAAAATCGTACTTTATGGCCACTATGATGTGGCGCCAGTAAACAATACAGAACAGTGGAAAAGTCAGGATCCGTTTCAACTGGAATGTATTGATAAGCGCTACTTTGCACGAGGTATTGCAGATAATAAAGGCCCATTGATGGCTCGCCTTGAAGCCATTTCTGAGCTTATTGCCTCAGGACAGCCCTTGCCCGAAATACTCTGGCTTATTCAGGGGGAAGAAGAAGTGGCTATGACTGACAGAGTGGCTAAAGGCATTTTCCATGAGGAAATTGAACGTTTTGGCGCCAAGGTGTTTATCGAAGAAACCGGGTTCAATAATCTCGATACGGACAGGCAAATTGCATTTCTCTGGTCGCCAGGACTAACCAGGAACGAACTGGTTAGATGGAGGCCACTGATTCAGCAGACACTCCAAAACGTAGACATCGAATACAGACACCTCAATAAATTTAACGGGGTTGATGCTTGTCCACTTCTCGGAAATTTACCTGAAGATGGTGTTTATATTGGCTTTGGTCCCAATGACAAGTTGCATAATATTCATCGTGATAACGAGTCACTTTGCGTGCAAAAGCTCAATCTACACAGACAACAATTTAAAGAGTTTCTGAGGTATTATGCCGGGTTTAGCTGAGGGGCATGAAAAAAAGTTACATGTTGTATTTGCAACATCAGAGCCAGAAACGGCTGGCAAAATGGTGAGCAGTATTCTGGAGCATCTCCCAGACTACGAAGTTTCTGTGGCTGCACTCTTGATAGGTCAAACTGATTCACAAGGACTTGATAAGTTTCCGCATCCAGTCTCTTGCATTAGTTGCCATCGTGATTATTTGCCAATCATGGATAGTCGTAACCGGTGCCAGGCGTACCTGCAGCGGGTAATGCGTAAAGAAGGCGGGATTGGCCTGGTAATGGATGACGACCTCAAATGGCTACTGAAACAGGAACAATTTACCGACTTATGTGATCAACTCATAGCCAATGGTTGTGACATGGCCTTTTGCTCCCTGGCTGGAGATGCGCCTATTCCCAAAGAGTACACCCGGGCTGCTCCTCTTCTGGATGTCATGCTTGCCATCAGCTCAGGTAAGAATGATGAGACGCCATCTGAGCTGGTAAAGTTTACGGATTGCATAACAACAGTGAATGGCAGCAGTGGTGAAATGGCTTCTCATCATGACTACTACAGCTATAACAAGAAGAACTTTCGACCTGCTGATGTTTGCCTTAATAAAGTGAACTGGGAAGACTTCCTGAAAAAATTGTTTATAGGTAAAGCAACTACCCGAAAAACCATAACTCCCCAGGCTGTACACTTGGCGAGTGGAAGAGAACGCGGTGGGGCTACACTGATATTCAATCCATCTGTCCTCGATTTTCCAAATCGAGCCTTCAGTTACCACAATATAGTCAGCAGAAGAAGCGATATGATCATGGCTGCCAGTGCCAAGGCAGCTGGTTACACATTACATTGCACTCCGCCAGTCCTTGCCCATCATCGTCATGAATCATTTGACTCCCATGATTCTCGTAAGCTTATTGGAGACATTCTCGGATATGCTCTTATTGAGTCTTTTAAAGCAGAGAAATTCGTCATAGAAGATTTTCATGGGGCAATGGTGAAGCGATTTCAGGTAACTAAAGATATCCTGTTGGACACGTCTTACATGCTTGTTTTTTTGCATGACTGGCTTCGGTTAAATTCTACTTTATCCATTGAGTCCAAGACCATCATTGACCAGATGGTTGATGAAAACTATCAAACGATAAGAGCAATAGAAGAAGTGGACTTTACTGAGATTTTGGCTGCTTATAATCGCTTTGTGGAGGTCACTGCGCCTCAAAAAAGTTTAGATATTTATGCAAGTGCGGTGACATCGGTGATGACAGCATGGCCTCAAACAGCCTGATCGGTGGCTTTGTCCACGCTAAAGGGATAGGGAGCTAAATCTATGGTTTACAATCCGGTAGCCTCGTTATTTCTGTAATTTCAGACAGATTAAACCCACTACCTATTAAGAGTTCCTCTTTTACACTGAAAACGGGATGGGTTGATAGCGGAAACCAACGAGTATTTCAAAACCCCTTGCTATCAGTGAGGTGTAGCCACATGTCGAGTTTTTTAATGCATGGTGAATTTGATATTCGACCGAATGTCGATAGTTTTAATGCATTTTTGTACTATAGTGCATCGTATGCAGGCCAATAGAATCAAGGGGGTGTGTCGACATTTTTAATGCGTTTCTACAACCTCCTGATCGCCTCAGATACTCAGAGGGGGAGACAACCCTCCCCCTCCCTCAGAAACACCATCTCTTCCAGCTGGACAACAGATAAAGGCTGCGTTCAGCGCCTTCCTCGTCGAAACATCCTGAAAAATTCATAGGAAGGGTCATCCAGACCCGGCTTACCAATATTGGATCCAGCAATAAATGGATGCTCCAAGTTAACAACGGTCTGATCCTGAATATTCACCCAGTCCGCTAATACAGCACGATGAGAAAACTTCCAGAGACCATCGCGTTTTTCATACTTATCCAGATACCGGCCACCAATTAATACCAATCGCATTTTCTAAATCCTTAAGCTGCCGCCAACTATGCTTAGGCATCATTACCATGCATTATCTAGAACAGATGTCTCGTCGACCACAGCTACCCGAAGGTTTTAATGATGTTGATTTTC
>NZ_LUKQ02000305.1 GCF_001647025.1 Endozoicomonas atrinae | reverse complement strand
GCGTCATTCGTAAGGCGATCAAGAACCGGAAGATTTTTCGGACTGATGAGTCAGTCATGAAGGTAATCTATCTGGCCATGGAAAAAGCTTCCGAGAAATGGACCATGCCGATCAGGAACTGGAAAGCAGCCATGAACCGGTTTGAAATTATGTTTCCTGACCGGTTCAAGGAGTAATAGTTTTGGTGGCGTTTACACAGAATTATTTACAGGCTCTGCATTTAAAAAACCAGCAGTCACGACACTTTGAAAAAGCGATAGCCCTGAACCTTTAATTCGTAGCCATGCTTTAACACTTCATTCAAGTCACTTAACGAAAGTCCATAACCATCCATACCCGGAAGCTCAAGTTTTTCGAGCCTATCATCAAACCCTTTTTGTTTATTGTAGTCAGGAAAAGAGTCATCAATGAGCTGAGATTTCCAATACAATGGCTGTACCTCAAAACCTCCATAGGCATAATCAAAATAATCTACTTTACGAGTACGAAGGTTTATTTTTATCCTTTCCTTAAGAACAGGCAGTGGACTGTTGTGAAAATCCTCATACAGCATGAAAGATATCTTGCCAGATCGGATATGAATTTTTACTAGGTCAAACCCATCTGCCTCCGAAAATAATTGAGCTGCACAGCCAATATAAACACGTAGAGCGGGCGGTAAGTCATTAATATACTTTGTATGCAGTGTTAAAGAGTGATTTTCATCGTAATATGAAGCAGGTAACTTGGCGTGAGCTTTTACACAAGCTTCAAATATCATATCGGGTTGCGCAATAGAGAAAAGAAGAGTTCGGGCCTCTTCCTGTGCATTTTTGTAATCGGTAAAGAATACCTTTATGTCTCTTTTTAGCTGATCAGGCATATGTTTATATACCCGTTTTTTGTTGAACGCTTGCAGTGCAAAATAAACCAGAAGATCCTCTTTTCTAGCTTTCTCTGCATCCATCAAAGCATTGGTATCAAACTCTTCTCTCAGAAAGTTGAACGCTTTTTTGGGAGAACCGATTACTTCTTTTAGCTCTTCACTTTCAGAAAACTCGTCTGCTGCTGGTACCCGCCCTAACTCCAATATTCGTTGCCATAAGTTATCAAGAAGAACCCTATTCTTTTCCAGAAACTGTTTCCGTTTAGGAATATGAACAGTCTTATGAACCAGTTGCCTCCAGCTTGTCCGACGCATCTGTTTTCTGGATAAATACAGCTGTTCCTGATCTTTATCTTTAAAAATAAAGAAAATTCCTGGAGCCACCGGTATTGGTTCATCATCCAGAACTTGCTCAAGAAATAGCTGAAGTTCATTCTGGCTATAATATTTTTGGAAAGTATTTCTGGACGTCAAAACTCCATCTTTAAATGGCTTGAATTTACTGATATGTCTCTCACTGGCAACCATAGCAGAGACAACAAGCAGTTTTCTGGCTAAACTCCAAGCCCCTTGAAGAGCATCTACTCGCTCTTGTAAATTTTCAATTACATTGATGACATACCCTAGGTTAACCAAATCACTCTCTTTTTTAACGCCCTCGGGTCTCCAGTTAGGATCCCAGCCCGAACTTAAGATTCCGTGAGCAGACAGTTCAGCAAGATCATCCCCATGGCCGCACCCATAGTCAAAAACAGAAAACTCTCCATTTAAAAAGCCATACTTTGCTAATGACTTCATTGGAACGGAAAAACCATCTCGGCTTAAAGCGGTTTTGTGTCGATCAACCTTATAGTTTCTTTTATCGTTTATATCTATCGATGCTTTTCGAAACAAGCGGCCATCAACCAGCTCATATCCCTTATCATGAATTAATGCTTCCCAACCATGTTTGAAGCCAATAATTTTTGTATTCTTGTACAATCCAGCCTCTTCGCCTTCACGAGTGATTTGACAGAAATCTTCATAGTCAGGGTGTGAAGGCAGCACCATATTCTCTTTTCTATGCAAAATTGGCGGGTTGGGAGACTTGGTGAAATCAGTGCTTTTAACCTGCTCTTTAGCCAAGTCTATGCCCGTGCTTTTATGCAAAGCTGGATATGCATCATCGAAAAACCTTGGATAATAGAGCAAGGTTACTTTAAAAGCCTCTTTGTGTAGACGAGCAATATTCCAATCGTCATCTTCAAGTCCTGCAATGAGTGCCTGACTACCTATAAATGCTGTTAGTGCAGGGGATATTTCACCAAGAGCGTCTCGGTGTATGTATATTGCTTTTGGCAATACTTTACCCACTCGCAGATCTTGAATAGATGACAGCCATTGCTCATGATTCATTGGCAAATCGCTCCAGAAATCCAGCTACCGACGTAGTGAAAGGAATATAGCCTCGACCAGTCTTCTTCTGACGCATAATGGAAACCTGCCCAGAAGCATCACTGCGGTTATAACTTACATGTACCGGTCTATCTGAAGCATAGTAATAGAGCCTATCAAATGGCAGGTTCTGAGCTATCCACAAGCTCACATCTAAAGAAGACTTTCCAGGAATGAAGAAGTCGCAAGCAGCACCACCACGACAACAGATCCTTTCCATTTTCTGATTAAGCTCATGGCAAGCATGCTGATCAAGGCTAGGGAATATAGCCGCCAGTTGATTGTTCTTTTTTGTCAGGCGTTGTCGTGCTTTTGCCAATTCTTCAGAGCAAAAGCCATAAGTCAGCTCAATGTCACCAAAGTACTCAACAATAGGGTCCAGCAACTCTTGAGCCAACGCAGAAAGTGCCTCCCAAGTATCTTTCTCTAAAGGCAAGTTGGAGAGATTTGACCTTTGGTATGTCACACCACACTCTATGAATGAGCGATAGTTAAAATGCACACTGCACTTATCATCTAGATTCATCAATCCCTCCTTTATCGATGACCATCAGTGACAACCAAATACGATCATGGTCCTTAGAAGGAAAAACCGCAAACATTCAAGCGACTGGAAATAACTAACTGTAATCAAAAACCTATGAAATTGAAATTTTTTTGATTGCTATTTATTGACTACAAAATAGCTTAGATCGAAACATGTATATCAAAACTTTAATGGCACGGCCATTGAGGCCACTTCCCACCCTTTTCTAGAATCAGTCGTATAGATAATCTCGGATTGGAATGATACCAAGGCCCCCAATAGTAGGCTACATCACCGCCTCTAATATCGATACAACTAATGTATGCATAACACTGATTACCAATATCTCGATGAAAAACAGCCGAATATTTGATCTGACACTCTGGTCTCTTTGAATCGTAGAGCAATCCTGTACCTGTTTCTACTTTCATTTCAGCCTCCTTTCTTATTGTTGAACCTCAACTTTACCTTAAAAAAATACGGTCTACTTATCTGACAAAAAAATAAATCTTAAATTATTTTTTATGGTCTTCAACATAAGTTAGCAGGTCTCCTGGCTGACAATTAAAATAACGACAGAGTTCATTTATACAATGAACGCCTACATTACAACCTTGCTCATTTAAAATACGATTAAGAGTACCCTTACTGATTCCTGTCTCACTACAGAGTTCAGACAATGTTATACGTCGATTCTCAGAAAAGCTCTTATCATCCAACGCCTTCCTGACTAAAAACCTGATCATATTTTTTCCATATTTTTATTCAAAATCAAACTCATACCAAATATCAAACAAAAAATCCATTAAAAATTTGAAAGTCCAATATATTAAACTATAGTTCATAATATGATAAGAAAATATAAAATATTATTTTTTCGTACAAAATAAATAAAAAAAGGGTTATTTATGGATTTTTACAATTTGGATGAAAAATTAGACTTAGTAGCCACCTTATTTGCTAACTGGATATTTCCTGAATATGAGGTTAGTGACCGCTTGATGTGGGAGATGCTATTTTCAAATCAGTGCTTTGCTAATGAATTCTGTCATTACCTTAATGATTTGACCCCAGGTTTGATTCCTTCCGCTGAACTTAAAAGGCTACCTGCATCGCCAATACTCCCTATAATAGAGCCAACAAGTGATTATAAAAGTTCACAAATATTTGGTATTTTTGTTGACCAATTTAGTTGTCATATTGAAGAGCTAATAGCTAAGGTAGAGGAAATAGTTATTTGCCGATCCGATAATAATTTGACAAGCCTGAAGAAAAACAGAGCATATATAGCTGACCTATCCCAACAGCACCTTGTCAGGCTAGCATCTTATACACCATTTTCCATGCCAATAACTCCAAGTCATATACATCAGTGGAGAACACAAATGCCACAGCATGAGTGGTTTAAATTGAAGAGTGAACACTGAACAAACAGATCAGAGACTATTCTTTAAGTAGCCTTTCTAATCCAATACATGCATGGGTGGGAAGTTGAACAAGTACTGAACAATAGACGTATAAAAGTAAGGTGTAGCATCGATAGATACTCGGACTATACGACGCGTTTTTTAATAATATGAATGCCCAATAGTGCTTAATTTCATTTTAATTCATCTAGACTCCTCATATTGAATAACTCGATTTTTAAGAACCAAGGCTATCACCCCCCTGCTAGCCTCAGATTGACATCAAGGCATATTACCTACGTTTCAAAAAGTCCTTAACGTCAGAATACCGATAACGGATAGTACTCCGTCGATCAGTACCGATATCTACATGTGGCGGCAATTTATCCGGACATTTTGAGCGCCATGTATAAACAGTACTCACTTTCACCCCAAGCAGCTCAGCTAACTGCGATACATTCAGCAGCTGATCAGCATGATAGTGCTTATTTTCAGGCGACGCTTTGGTATCTTCGTCATTAGCCGCCAATACAGCTAGCCCCGCTATATCCGTCTGGATTGTCAGACAGCTCGCGCCCCGGCACAGCTGCAGTAGCTGTTGATCATTCATTTCCCCAATCGCTGAATCATTCAGCTCTATCGATGTGGACATCAACCTATCTCCTTACAGGTCTTTATATACAGTAAAATCACTGTACATATGAACTACATACCAAATAAAAAACAAAATAACAATTACTTTTTCCCTTTACTTACTGTGAGAGATATCTCAAGACAATTGCATTTTATAGATCACCCCCCTGCTGTATTAAAACTTGAGTTTATTGACTTCTGCAGTACCTTCCTCCGGAGCCAGGTGAGCGTAGACCATTGTCATCTCTATCGATGAGTGGCCCAAGTATTGCTGAATGCGCGCGAGACTGACCCCTTTTATCACCAATAGCGAAGCAAATGTATGACGCATGTCGTGGAACCGGAAGTGGCGAGGATCGTCTTTTCCAACATGAAGCCCTGCGTATTTCAACACCGTTCTCCAAGCATTATCCATATTATCCAATTGCTTGCCGGTTTTCGGGCTGGGAAATACCAGACCTTTACCCCCTGTCTGCTCCCGCCATTTCGAAAGTAACTTAAGGCCATTATCATTCAGTGGGATCGTTTGTCATCACCGATGTAATAAGTCTTCAAAACACCAGTTTAATTTGACCTCCCGATTAACCCTTTTCTGGCCGATTGTTTTCCTGTTGGTATCAAGCAGGGAGCAGCGCCATGACCAATCGAGAGGAC
>NZ_LUKQ02000304.1 GCF_001647025.1 Endozoicomonas atrinae | reverse complement strand
ACCATTCGCACCGGAGTTAAACAGCTCAGAAAGGCTATGGGAGTGGATGCGGGAGCATGACTTATCAAACAAAGCATTTTCAGGTTATGAAAATATTGTAGATTGTTGCTGTGAAGCTTGGAATAACCTTTGCAGCGAAGCTGGTCGACTGTTCAGTCTGTGCTCCCGTGATTGGGCAGTTATACAGTAGTTAGAAAATTCAATTGGTATTAGACGGCCAGAGATTGATATGAAGCTTGACCGGTTAAGCCCGGATTTATTCCTTGAAGGTATGGAAAGCTCCATTCTTTTTTTCAGTTTGGCGCGAATTCAGGATAGTCGTGACCCAAACTTTCCACCCGACTGGCGGAATCACTGGTTCTGGGGCTCTTTGCTGGAGGGACGGCGGATCTATCGGGAAGTGTTGCTGGCATCCCTTCTTATCAACCTGTTCGCACTGGCTGTGCCACTGTTTGTTCGCCTTATTTATGATCGGGTAATTCCCGGTATGGCACTTACAACCCTCAATACCCTGACCACGGGCGTGCTCGTAGTTATCACTTTCGAAATGGTTTGTCGGCAGCTACGCACACGATTTATCGATATCGCTGCCAAAAAGTCAGACTTGCTGATGTCCAGTCAGTTATTTGCCAAGATTATGGGCGTCAGAATGTCCTCAATACCGGCTGCTGTTGGCTCATTTGCAAGGCAGGTTCAGGATTTTGAGGCGATTCGGGAGTTTATGACCTCTACCACGCTGACTGCATTGGTTGACTTACCATTTGCCATCCTGTTTCTGGTTGTTATAGGGCTTATGGGAGGACAGCTGGTGTGGATTCCCATTCTAGCTATCATCGTAATGTCGTTTATCAGCCTGGCTGTGCAGCCCCGGCTTCGCCAGAGTATCGAAGAGAGTGAGAGGCTGTCGGCACGAAAGCATGGGGACCTGGTTGAAAGCATTACCGGCCTTGAAAGTCTTCGGCTTGCAGGGGCTCAAAGTCGTTTTCAACAGCGCTGGGAGCAGGCGACAGGGCATATGGCGACCTGGGCACTTAGAACCCGGACAATTACCGGTAATGTTACTGCGATAGCTACATGGCTTCAGCAACTGGCAACTGTTGCCACTGTATATTTTGGTGTGATTTTCATCAGCACTGGAAACATGAATATGGGGGCACTGATAGCCATTATGATGCTTTCAGGTCGAGCCGTCGCACCTTTCATGCAGCTTGCTCTTCTGGGGACAAGGTATTATCAGGCTCGCAGTGCTTTCATGGTTATCAATCAGTTGATGTGCGCGCCTGAAGAGCAGACTCAGAACGCACTCTATCGCACAGTGAAAGGATTGCACGGGAATATTGAACTAAAACAGCTGTCCTTTTCTTATCCTGATAGCGTTACTCCTGCACTGACTGATATCTCAGTGTCCATTTCCAGTGGTGAGAGGGTTGCTGTTGTGGGGCGTTCAGGCTCGGGTAAATCAACGTTTGCCCGTATTCTGGCGGCTCTCTACCTGCCAGATCAGGGACAGGTCTTACTTGATGATATTGTCCTGGGAGATATTCACCCATCAACATTGAGAGCAAAGGTAGGTTTTCTGGCTCAGGACCCCTGGCTATTTCATGGTTCGGTTTTGGATAACATTACCCTGGGAGGGGGCTGCTTTTGTGAAGATGAGCTACTGGCTATTGCCAGAGACTGTGGGGTCACTCTTTTTACCGGTGACTCTCTGGCTGCTCTGGAATATCCCGTTGGTGAAGGCGGGCGACAACTTTCTGGCGGGCAGCGTCGAGCGGTTGCACTGGCAAGGGCTATGTTATCAAAACCGAATGTTCTGATCCTTGACGAGCCCTCAGCTCATATGGACAGCCTAATGGATGCCAGGGTTCAAAAGACGCTCAAGAGTCTGCCAAAGCATATAACCCTGATCATTATTACCCACCGAAGCAGTTTGCTTTCTGTCGTTGATCGTGTGCTGATGCTGGATGGAGGAAGGCTGGTCTCCGACCAGCCTGTTCGTGCAGGAGTGCAGAAGGCGTGAGGGCCAAATCATGGCTGGAGTGGTTGCAGCTGACGGCCAGTAGTCGTCAACAGTCCCAACTGATTGATATTTCGGTTACTTCACGCTGGTTTGTCTGGGTGGTCGTTTTCTTTGTTGTTTCGTTAATTGTCTGGAGCTGTCTGGCAATGATGGATGAGACCGTCACAGGCCATGGACGTATTATCCCTTCCAGCAGAGTTCAAGAAGTTCAGAGTCTGGATGGTGGGACTCTGAAGTCTCTGCATGTCAGAGAAGGAGAGTTTGTCAATGCTGGAGATATGCTGCTACAGATTGATGAAACCCGCTATCAGTCTTCTTTCCGGGTGAATGAGTCTGAACTGGAAAGTTTGCAGTGTTCAGTTGCCAGGCTTCGGTCAGAGTTATCTGCACTGGTGGATTCGCCAAATGGTGAGTGGTTCATAGACGACAATCGAGATATTAATTTCCCTGAAGAGTATCTAAAACACTTTCCTGAACAAGTATTTCAACAAAAAGCACTGATGAAGGAGCGGATGGCGGCACTGAAAAGCCAGGTCATCATTTTCGACCAGCAAGTTATTCAGAAGCGGCATGAATTAAATGAGTTAAGAGAGAAAGCAAAAACGATTGCCAGAAGCATACAGCTTGCAGATGAAGAGTTATCGCTAAAGAAACCACTGGCTAATGAGGGCGTTATTACCCGTGTAGAGATCATTAATCTGGAACGAAAAGCAAATGAGCTTCAGGGGGAGCTGACCAACGCCCAGTTAATGGCGACTCGCCTTGAGGCAGCGTTGGCAGAATCAGTTGGGCGTCGTAATGACCTGGTCATTCGTTATCGTGCTGAACTGCAAAAAGAGTTACAGGATACAAGGGATCGGTTGGGTAAACTGTTGGAGGGGCAGAGTGGTCTGGAAGATCGGGTGCGAAAAGCCGCTTTATATGCACCGGTAGATGGCCTGATTAAAACGATAAAGGTTAATACAGAAGGCAGTGTGATTCAGCCAGGAAGTACCATAGTTGAGATTGTTCCCGCAGAAGATCCGCTTATTTTTGAAGCCCGTATTCAACCGGCGGATATAGCTTTCCTGCAGTCGGGGCAACGAGCTCTGATAAAGTTGAGTGCTTATGAATTTGCTACTTTTGGTTGTTTAAAAGGGCATGTTGATACGATCAGTGTTGATACGCTGGATGATGAAAAAGGGCTGCCTTATTACCGGGTTCGAATAGTGCTGTCAGGTAATAATAGTCCCTTACTTTTGATTCCCGGCATGACAGGAATAACCGATATTGTGACTGGGAACAAAAGTGTAGTTGAGTATTTAATAAGTCCTTTGATGAGAAGTTTCAGAATATAGTAAAGATCAAAACAAGGACGAATTAGTCACTTTTGTTTACTTATCAGGTTGCGTTGCTAATTATGGATTTTGCAAAAAAAAATGACTGCCAGGGGTGCAGTAATCCACCGGTTCAGCCAAATCATTTTGATAATGAGTTGGCTGGACAGGTTAAATCAAAGCTTGGTTTTTGGAATGTGAAAGCTGAAAAGTCTGAAAAGGTTTACCTTGAAAAAGGTAATGATTCAAACGATGACTGCAGGATGGAATTCAGGCTGAGAGAGTGTCAGCCTGTAGCTTCTGGAGGCCATGCAGTCCTAAGTCTGGTGGAAATTGATAGAGAGCTTCAAGCGATTGAGCAACGGTTGTTATCCATAGACAAGCCCCTTGAAAAAATGAGTGTGCTGTGTGATGACATCGGTGGCAGATACGTATTTCATGGTAATCTGTCTCAAACTCTTCCTGAAATTAATGCCAGAGTCATGCCTCTCCTAAATGCACTAAAAACGCTGACTAGTGACTCAGCTTCTAAATCTGGAGTTCAAACTTTTAGTGGTGATCTTCTTAAAGAACTTCAATCTCTGGATCGTGAAAAAAGAGTGCCCAGGTTAACTAAAAAGGGAGTTATAAAGCGCTTGGAGAGTTATCATTGGCATTCTCTGAGTCGTCTGGAGAGCCTGCTTATATACAGAAATTTAATTTATGGCGCTAATATCTCTTTTACCAGAAGGTACGTCTGGGAAGTATTGTGTTCAGATAAGCAGTTGTTGGAATGGGTTCTTGAAAATTTTGAATACTTTCAAATGCTCTGTGACTTTACGAGGTTGATGCCAGCTGATCAGCGATCTGATCGAAATGGAGGTCAGGACTTTAGATTATACACAAGGCTTAGAGATGAGGTGGGTAAGACATCATTGGAACAGTTTGAATTGTATATTCATGGGCAAGGAGTACGCAGGTCTTTTTTTGATACAACAAGCGTTAATGCGCTCGAAAGCAGCTTAGTGGGGTATGGGCAGTTTTTTATTTCATGGCTGCGTGCAATAAGTGCGCCTTTATTTAGAGAGAGCACAGTACAAATTAATAGTGAGGACTTGCCTCCATGGATAATGGCTTATTTGTTTTTTGATGATCCGAAGGATGCTTTGAGGTTATCAAAACTGATGTTGCATGAAAGCGTGAAAAGCAGTGTGGGTTTTGAGTGTATTCAAAGGATATTAACGAGCTTAGAGTATTTGAGTGAAAGATTACGTGCAAACAAGAACCTGCATGCTAATTATGATCAGGCAAAGGCTATGTGTGACATATTGGATGTGTTACTAGATTTGGTGAAAGGGGGACATTCCAGGGATAAAGTAATAAATAATGTTGAGCAGGAATTAGTATGTGCCATCGAAGAGAGAAGAAAGAGCATCGATGATGTATTAGTCTGGATTTCTGGCTGTGCTACCAAAAATGCTGCTGACTTAGAGGCAGAGGAGGTAACAGGAAATAAAGAATCAGCCACAGCAAGTAGTAGTGTCAAACCCAAAGGTAGAAAAAAGAGTGGTTCGGATAAGAAATTGACTATAAACAAGGAAGATGAGAGTAGTAAGGGGTTGGATTCACAGCTGGAAAGGCACGCCTTTATACTTCATGCAGGTATTGATAAATCTGTACAGGATTTTCATGCTGGTCATTCTATTTTACGAATTCAGGATGACCTTGTTCAATTAGAATCTAAGTTGACAACAGTTGATGTGGCCAGAGCTCGCTATGCATTGGCTGACTTGGCGATTACCAAGCTTCATGATCATCTTAAATTTGTTTCTGATTCCACATTCACTATTAAGGCATTTAGAGGTTTTATTGATGAACAAAAATTACCAGATCGTTTTTTTGGAAAAAAGTTTTGTGAGGTGATTAGAAAGTCTGAAGAAGAAGTGAGTTGTCTAGAGCCATTTTTTGATGTGATGTGCTTTGCTTTTCCAAGGTTTGATAAGTTTGTTCAGGGAGATCAGGGTCTGGTTGACGAGATTGCTGAAGAGATTGAGGTTCTCAGAAAGAAGGAAAAAGAAGTGAGAAAATATTGGAGTGGTTTTGTTGATGAACTGGCCGATATAAAGAAACTCTACAATAAGCGGGGAGAATTGATTCGTAATACCAATCGTAATTTCTAAATCCTTAACCTGAATCCAGCTATGCTCAGGCATCATTACCAAGCATTTTATCTGGAACAGATGTCTCGTCGACCACAGCTACCCGAAGGTTTTGGGCATGTTGATTT
>NZ_LUKQ02000303.1 GCF_001647025.1 Endozoicomonas atrinae | reverse complement strand
ACCATTCGCACCGGAGTTAAACAGCTCAGAAAGGCTATGGGAGTGGATGCGGGAGCATGACTTATCAAACAAAGCATTTTCAGGTTATGAAAATATTGTAGATTGTTGCTGTGAAGCTTGGAATAACCTTTGCAGCGAAGCTGGTCGACTGTTCAGTCTGTGCTCCCGTGATTGGGCAGTTATACAGTAGTTAGAAAATTCAATTGGTATAAATCGACTGCTGTATAATTCACACCAACATAAGCCTCACTGGCAAAGGCTAAATGAGAGAAAGGTGCGATGGCTGCCATTACCATGGCTAGAACTGTTTTCTTCATATTCTTATAGTTTCCTTGTGTTATCAGTGCTGTTTTACAGCGTCAAATACCATAACACTTTAACATTTTCGATTCCAAGTTTAAAACAGTTCCATTGCAACACATAATTGGAAACTAGTAGAGGAGCTTTAGGTCCAGCTAAAAGATAGCCTTATGCCAAAAGAATTACCTCCGTATACGAAGTGTCGTGGTGATCATACCCACCAAACCGTTGCTGCGTTGGTTGAATGAGCAGAACCTTGCCAATAACTCTAACAACCGGGCACTTTATGCGGAAGCGGTTTATAAGGAAGCCTGTGAAGCCGGTATACAACCGGTGAAGGCTTCTGCGTCCAGCAGGAAGAAGAAAGAGTTATTGGTGCTTGATTATATCGAATAACGTTCCCTTCAACACGTGAGAGGCTAAGGCTGGACACCAGGCGCACTGTAAACGATGATTTCTGTCTTCATACAGTGTTCAGGCAACCAGACTCATGGCAGCGAAATACGGAAAAACCTGGTGGGGGGAGCAGTGGCTCGAAGCGTTTAACGGGATCGATTACAGTAACCGGCTGCCCCGTGGGCGAAGTTACGCCGGGAATGGTTCTGTGCGCAGGATTGATGTGTCTGGCACCGGGGCTGAGGCGGATGTGCAGGGGCGCAGAAGAACACCGTATAAGGTAGAGGTTCGGTTACCGGCCTTTTCCGCCAGTGCCCATAAGAGGATTATTGCCACTATTAGCCAGAATCCGGCGGTACTGGCTCGACTGTTAAGCCGACAACTGCCTGAGCAGACGCTGACCCTGCTGAAAGAACAGAAGATTCCTGTGTTTCCTGCCAGCTGGAAGGATATGAATGCCCGCTGCTCCTGCCCGGACTGGGCCATGCCCTGCAAACACATTGCCGCTGTAATTTACCTGATTGCCAATGAAATTGATAAGGACCCGTTCCTGGTGTTCCGGCTGCGGGCCATGGATTTGCCCAAAGCCATTGAGAAAGCGTCCGGCCTGAACCTGGCCAATCTCGATAATCTGCCCCGGGTACTGGACGACTGGCAGGCTGAGCCGGTGGTTGAGCACTGGGTTATTCCTGAAACACCGGCGTTTGAACAGTTCGACCTGACCACCATCGAGCCGCTGGGTGACCGTATTTTCAGTATTCTGACGCCTCAGCCGCTGTTTCATGATAAAGACTTCCGACAGATCATGGCGGGCATCTATAAGCGTGCGGCCAAATTATCGGGAAATGCGGATAAACTGCTTAATCCGGTATCCGCACATTCTGCATCCGCAAAAGTGGTGCCGTTCAAACGCGGAACCCGGGGCAGGGCAAAAACGAAGGAGGCACCTGCCGACGATCAGGCATCCGGGGTTAATATCAGCCAGTTTGACCGACTCCGCCTGGTGGTGGATGAATCCGGGCGTTTTGTCATGGCAGATACCGGCAGTGGTGCTGATCAGCCCCAGAGTGGGGCCGACTGGTTCGCGTTACTGGGCAGGCTGCAGGTCAGCCAGAGCCCGGAAACCAGTCGCCATTATCATCATGCCCTGATGTGGCTCCAGCTTTACCGGCTGGCGTTGCGGCTGGTGGCCGGGCAGGCCTATATGCCCGGTGTTTATCAGGACTCGGGGGACTTTACCCTGATCCGTTATCAACCGGCGTTACTCAGTGAACCGGTCAAGGCGTTGATGTTGCCATTATACGATCTCTGCCCACCGGATCTGGTGACGCTGTCGCATACGCCCCCGCGCAGGAAAAAACCGGTTGAGTGGTTTGCCGATGGGCAGACCCAGGTGGATACCGCCCTTCACTGGCTGATCAGCCAGATTACCCAGCGTGCTTTGCAACAGTCGTCAGGCAATCTGGCGGTGGACGACATTGCGTGCCTGTTTTTTGCCAATGAGCCCTGTCGCTTTGACCGGTTTGAAAACCAGCAGTATCCACGGGTGATGCGGGACTGGTTACACCGGCTTTACCTGGGCGAGCGAAAGCACCGCCTGCATCTGGTGGTTCATGAGATGCAGAATGGTATTGATGACGCCTTATCGGTGGAAGTGCAGGTTGAGCAACAGGGGCAGCTGACGCAGCTCTCTGACTTGCTGGGCAATGACCGGTTGTCGGATGTGCGGATGAGCGCATTAACCGATCTGGCCCTGCTGGCGGATTATCTGCCGGATATTGAGCGTTTGTATCAACAGGACGGTGACCGGTCGCTGGTCTATTCCCTGGCCGAGTTTACACCGGTGTTATTACAGACGCTGCCAGCGTTGCAAATGCTGGGTATCCAGCTGGTGTTGCCCAAGGGGCTGCGGAATCTGGCCTATCCACAGCTGAGCCTCTCCCTGTCCGGTAATGACAGTGGCAAACCCGTCAGTTACCTGAACCTGGATCAGCTGTTGCACTTTAACTGGCAGGTGGCGGTGGGCGATAAACGGGTTTCTGCCGAAGCCTTTGCCGAGCTGGTGGAAAACGCATCGGGGCTGGTTAAAATGCTGGATCAGTACGTCATGCTGGATAACGCCCGACTGCAGGGACTGTTGAAAAAACTGAGTGCCCTGCCGGAATCGCTCTCCCGTATTGAGTTACTGCGGGCCGGTCTTACCGGTGAGCTGGACGGGGCAGCTGTCGACCTGGGGGACAGCGCCAGGGCGCTGTTTGACCAGTTGCTGAGCAGTGAGCCTACGCCGTTACCAACCGGGCTGAATGCCCGGCTGAGGCCCTACCAGCAGCGAGGCTTCGAGTGGCTGGCGCAGAATGCCCGTATCGGTTTTGGCTCGCTGATTGCCGATGATATGGGGTTGGGTAAAACCCTGCAGGTGATCTCGTTTCTGTTACACCAGCAGGTGACCGGTCAGCTGGAAGAACGCAAAGCACTGGTGGTGGCGCCCACCTCGCTATTGACCAACTGGCGCAAGGAGATCGAGCGGTTTGCTCCTTCCCTCAACGCCCAGGTTTATCATGGCAGCCAGCGGGCGCTGAACGACGGTGACCACGATATTATCCTGACCAGTTATGGCCTGGCCCGTTCGGATGCTGCACGTCTTGGCAAGGTGAACTGGCGAACACTCGTGATTGATGAGGCGCAGAATATCAAGAACCCAACCAGCCAGCAGACGAAAGCGATAAAAAAGCTGAAGGCGGATATTCGTATTGGCATGAGTGGTACACCGGTAGAAAACCGGCTGCGGGAGTACTGGAGCCTGTTTGACTTTACCAACAAAAGCTACCTGGGAACGCAAAAGAAATTTACCGAAGAGTTCGCCTTGCCCATCGAAAAAGACCGGGATCAGGCGGCCCTGGATAAGTTCCGGAAGCTCACCGGTCCATTTATCCTTCGTCGTCTGAAAACCGACAAAACCATCATCAGTGATCTGCCCGACAAGGTAGAAAGCAACCGTTACTGCGCCTTGAGTAAGGAACAGGCTTCGCTTTACCAGAGTACTGTTGACTCGATTATGGAAGACCTGGACTCCGCCGACGAGGGCATTGAACGCAAAGGGATTATATTCAAGCTGCTGAATGCGCTTAAGCAGATCTGCAATTCACCGGCACAGTTTTTAAACCATCCGCAGTCAGTGGTCAGTGAGTCGGGCAAACTCGCCACCTTTATCGAGATCATGCGTGAAGCCATGGCGGCCGAAGAGAAGGTGCTGATTTTTACCCAGTATACAACCATGGGTAATCTGCTGATGGACGCTCTGCAGCGCGAGCTCGGGCTGAACATTCCATTCCTCCACGGTGGGCTTTCCCGTAAAAAGCGCGATGATCTGGTGGATAAATTCCAGAACGATTTCCGTACACGGGGGATGATTCTTTCATTAAAAGCCGGTGGCACCGGCCTTAACCTGACCGCCGCCAGTCAGGTGATTCATTATGATCTCTGGTGGAACCCGGCTGTCGAAGCCCAGGCAACCGACCGCGCCTACCGGATCGGCCAGAAGCGCAATGTCCAGGTGCACCGGTTAATCACCGAAAACACCTTCGAAGAAAAGATTGATGCCATGATTCAGAGTAAAAAGGAACTGGCCGATTTGACGGTGGCCAGTGGTGAACAATGGTTGACAGACCTGTCGGATGCCGAGTTGAAGGCGCTGGTTGCCTTGTAGACTGACCACCGATCCTGATGTTGGGGATTCTGCGGCTGCTTAGCGCCTGTAAAACGCTATGCTTATAAAAAAATAGCGACAAGAGACAGGATGAGTACCCGTGACCATTGACGATGTTATCAACCGGTTATCAAACCATGTGATGGGTGAGCTGCCCAGAGAAGCACTGCTGGCGGCCAATGAGCAGCGGACAGAATTGATTCCGCGCTTGCTTGAATATCTGGAACACGTTGCCGGTCAGGGGGATGAGATACCCGAAGCCCAGCGCGTGGATCTGGTCTTTTTTGCCTTTTACCTGCTGGCTCAGTTCCGTGCATCAAAGGCATTGCCGGTGATGTTGCGGATAGTGTCTGCCAGCCCCGGGACGGTAAATCGACTGCTCGGTTATGTTGTCAGTGAGAGCCTGGCACGAATACTGGCATCGGTGATGGCCGGTGAGGAAAACGGTGAAAGTGGAACCGGTAGCGGTTGCAGTGTCGAGCCGCTGAAGCAAGTCATTGAAAATGAGGCGTCACATCCTTACGTTCGATCGTCCTGTTTAACCTGCCTGACGCTTCTGGTTTTTCATGGTTTTTTGCCACGTGAGGCACTGGTCAGTTACTTCGGACAGCTGTTGAATGGTGGGCTTGAGCGCCAGCGCAACCCGGTCTGGGACGGACTGGTCTCTAACTGCATCATCGCAGGCACTGCTGAGCTGGAAGTTACCGTTTTGGATGTGTTTGGCAGAGGATTACTGACCGATTCATTTATGGGCAGGGATCGGTTAAGTCATGCGTTACAGGAGCACCCCGGTGACCTGCGGTTTCCTTCCTATGAGAGCTTTGCCCTGATTGATGACTGTGTGGCCGAGCTGGAAGGCTGGGCCAGCTTTAACAGCAGTCAGCCTCAGGAGAAGCCTGTCGGTAGAGCACCTGTCGGAAGCAGTGCAGAGCCAGAGAATGTTCAGTGTGTGACAAGGCCATGGCCAGCCAGGGAACCCAATCCTCAAGTTATACCAATTGAATTTTCTAACTACTGTATAACTGCCCAATCACGGGAGCACAGACTGAACAGTCGACCAGCTTCGCTGCAAAGGTTATTCCAAGCTTCACAGCAACAATCTACAATATTTTCATAACCTGAAAATGCTTTGTTTGATAAGTCATGCTCCCGCATCCACTCCCATAGCCTTTCTGAGCTGTTTAACTCCGGTGCGAATGGT
>NZ_LUKQ02000302.1 GCF_001647025.1 Endozoicomonas atrinae | reverse complement strand
AGCAGAAAGGCACCGCCAACCTCACCCCGAAAGAGCTGCTGGACAGCGCCAAAGCGAAAGCCGAGACCATTAAACAGTCAGTGCTGATCAACCAATACAAGAAAGCCATCATTGACGGCAAGGCACCGAACAGCAACGCCCTGGCGGCCTATCACCAGCTGCCAGAGGAAGCGCAGAAAGCCATCGACCAGAGCATCGAGCTAAAGACCGGGCAGCTGCTGGCCAAAGAGACCCTGAAGGACATTAAAGAGAACCCCAAAGGGCAGACGCTGAAAAACCAGATCCTCACCAAGCTGGAGAAAAGCGGAGAGACCGACAGCCTGCCCCCGGTTCAGCTGTTGAAAAAGGTAGAGGAGCAATATCAGGTGGAGCAGCTGAAGAAAGAGACTGCTGCAAAGCTATCGGGTTACAAAAAGAAAGTGCTGGCAGGTAAGTTACCCACCCCAGGGCAACAGGCGGCATTCAATACGCTGGATGAAAACGCTAAAGAGAAGTTTCTGGCAAAGCTGGATAAGGCAAAGCAGGGAGCCGCCCAGTCAGTAGCGGTGACTCACAACACACCTGATTCTCCTTTACCCGATACCGACCAGACGGCCAAACAGAAATTAGCACAAAAACCAGTAGTAGCAACCCCAGAGTCAAACGAAGCCCCACAGTGGAGTGACCTCACCAAAATCGGCAACCAGAAAGGCTCCAACCCCGGTGGCTTTTATCAGGACACCACCACCGGCAAAAAGTACTACATCAAGGAACCCGCCAGTGAAGACATCGCCCGAAACGAAGTGCTGGCTGCGAAGCTATACGAGGCGGCAGGCGTAGATGTTCCCAACGTTTACCTGTTGCAGGACGACAAACAGATCCGCATTGCTTCAGAAATTATTGATGGCCTGCAGCAGGACGCCGGGCAGCTGACCAGCGGCAAGCTCCAAGGCGTAGGGAACAACTTTATGGTGGACGCCTGGCTGGCCAACTGGGACGTGGTCGGCCTTTCATACGACAACCTACTGATTAAAGGCAGCAAGGCCATCCATATCGATACCGGTGGTGCCTTGAGATACCGAGCGCAAGGTGGATTAAAAGGCGACGCATTCGGGAAAAAGGTGCTGGAGATAGAGAGCCTGAGAGACAGCGCCATGAACCCCCAATCAGCGGCGGTGTTTGCCAGCTTGACCAAAGAGGACATGATCGCCGGAGCCCGAAAAGTACTGGCACTGGATAAACAGCAGATCACCGAGCTGATAGAGAGCGTCGGCCCCACCACAAAACGGGAACGCACCAGGCTCATTAATATCTTGGTGGCCAGACAACAGGACATAGCAAAGCAGTATCCAGAAGCCCTGCAGAAGATAGCTCCCGAGCCAGCCATCAGCGGCAGGTAGTTTTTTTTAAACGATAATTCAAGTCTATGGAACTTCTAGCGTCCAGGTAGGTCATATCAGTATGAATATATTATCCTGTATTACCCGTGAAGCTAATACTCATATTCAACATTCTTCATATCGTGGATCCGAAAACGCAGACGGTGGGGACGATTGTTGTATTTGCTTAGATGGTATTTCCGGCTCCCGGAGCGTTTCTATTTCTATTTGCGACCATCGTTATCATTCATCGTGTATTGAGCAATGGCTGAAGGAAAGCTCAGATTGCCCGATGTGTCGTCGTGCTGTTTTTATTATTTATAATACTGAGGAATCACACCTCCATAATTCAGCCCAGAATGGTCATCTGGAAGCCATTGACGCCCTGATTGCCAGAGGTGCGGACGTCAACGCGCGAACCAAAGACGGAAGGACGCCCCTCCATAATGCAGCCCAGAATGGTCATCTGGAAGCCATTGACGCCCTGATTGCCAGAGGTGCGGACGTCAACGCGCGAACCAAAGACGGAAGGACGCCCCTCCATTTTGCAGCCCAGAATGGTCATCTGGAAGCCATTGACGCCCTGATTGCCAGAGGTGCGGACGTCAACGCGCGAACCAAAAAAGGAGATACGGCCTTAAAAAGCGCTAGCGACAATAAAAAGATAAATATCCCAATGATCAAGTGTTTTGCTAATGCTGGATTTGATGTTAAGGCACCATGTAACCATTTGGGTTCAACAATGCTTGCGTATGCCGCTGAGGCTTGTGATTGGGTGTTCGTCGACGAATTGAAGGCTAAAGGTTCTGATATCAATGGCCCTCGGGCTAAAAAGAAGAAATATACCCCCCTCCATTTTGCAGCCCAGAATGGTCATCTGGAAGCCATTGACGCCCTGATTGCCAGAGGTGCGGACGTCAACGCGCGAACCAAAGACGGAAGGACGCCCCTCCATTTTGCAGCCCAGAATGGTCATCTGGAAGCCATTGACGCCCTGATTGCCAGAGGTGCCAGCGCTCCACCGGTGACCATGTCCAGGAAAACCGAAAGACCACCATTCCCCAGCTAAAGAGCATCGCCAAAAACAGCAGCAATGAAACGATTTTTAAGGACAGCTTGTCCCTGTTTGATGACCTTGATCGCATAGTGGTTTATTCAGAGAACGAACGTGCTGCTATTATTAAAGCGATACAAGACGCAGGCTATAACCAGTGGCCAGACGGACGGCCACTAGAGGAGATCGTCAAATTAAGAGGAGCGCCATAATGACACCAGGACAAGCCAAACAACCCGACACGTATTTGGAAATAGACCATCCTCTGGGTGGCAAACGATACCCGGCCCACATTTTCGACATGAACCAGGGCATTGCATGGATTGAGTACGGCTGGGCAGACGATGACCCATTGAGCGCCCCGAGCAACCCCGTCCACATGGTACAGGGCAAGGTGGAGGCAACCAGGGACGACCAGTGGCAGATCCAGAGCGAAGACGGGCTGGTGACCATACGTATCCTGCGACTTTCCGATGACGACGGCCTGAATGACGAAGACACCATCATGAAGTTGATAGACTTTCCCGAGGGCGACAGAGAGCAAGCCCGTGGCCATATAGAAGCATGGCTGAGGATAACACTACCCCCGCAGCAATAAAGCCCCCAGAGCGCCGCCCAGTGCGGCTCCCACCCCTTGAAAAACGTCATGCTTTTTCCCTTGCTGGATGACCGTCGCCGTCTATGGTGTGTGTAAAGACAAGAAAAAAACAGGACGGACAGCATGAAAACACAACAACAAGCCATCGACGACATCACCAGCCAGATACTAAAACTGGAAACCCTGGACACCAGAAACAGCGATGAGCTTGATTTTCACGAATTGGCCGTCTGGCAGATAAAAGAAGCCCTGCAAGCCGCTTATAAGGCAGGCAACGAACAAAGCAAAACCAAAAAGCTGAACGAACAAAGCAAACAATAAAAACAGAAGAAGGAGCGCCGTTATGTGGATATTCACCAGCAAGGGCATGGTCAGCATTGTGAGACACAGAAACGAACCACAGCTGATGATGGTAAGAGCCAGACAGCCCGACGTTTTAAAAACACTATTTCCAGAGGAAAAATTGCTCATTACCCCTGACGCCGATTATCGCTACCGTATGGAAGTACCACAGAGCGACGTTATCAACGCTTTGGAAGACCAGCTGGAAACCATGCAGTACGACAACTTTAAAAACAGTATTGAAGACCACGACTATCACACCGCCTGTTCAAAAGTGTGGAGCGTTATGTACCGCTACCAGCAGGACATGACAGCACTACAGGAGCAGCCACGGATGACACAGGTGGCCACGAAGTACGACCCATTGACCCAGTATTTAGACAGCCCGGCAGAACGGGCTCGTCAACGCCGAATCGCAAGCTCGCCCTTTCCCGATGATTTCGGAGGCTGCAGCGATAACTACTGTAAATAAATAACAGCCAGAACAGCCTGAGCCAATAAAAGGAGAATTATCATGGCTAAAAAAACAACTCATGAGAAAGTCGCCAGCGCCTTTAAAACCCTGCTTGCCCGAGCAGAACGAGTGCGGGTTAATAACACCGAAGTGACCAGTGCCACCGCCAACTGCCTCGGCAAGTGGAGCATCACCATGAAGCTCAAAGGTGGCAAAGAACTGGCGCTGGATGACAAGGCACTGGATGCCATTACTTACGACAAAGGCGATTTTGTTGTCCACACCGAGGATGGCAAAAAGGAAAACCGAATCACTTTTTACAGCATGAAAAAAGAAGTTCCCCGGCATATTTAATCGCCGCCGAGACAGCCCTGCCCGTCAGGGCTGGTATGCTGGCAAGCACGGATGGAGTAGCCACACCATGGACAGACACTGTGTAAATAGCAAAGCCGCTGATCAATATGCCCACCAATGTGGACAGGAGGACGACAGAGAACTGGCAATAGAACGGCTGGAACTGGAGTGGTTTGAGGCCTTGGAAGTGTGCATCAGGCAGAGCGGAAATCCGCAGCTGATGCACTTTCTGGATGGTTACAGCGACACGATCAGTCAGCTGCTGAACTCAATGGCAAGGCGTTATCTCACGACTTAGCGCGTCGAGCCCGCCGCTTTGATCTGAAAATCATGCCAAAAATATCGGAGGATTTGCTGGTGAACGAGTAATGGACTTCTCCCTCTTTGGCATGTTCTACCAGCAGTTTTTTCTCGACCAGTTGCTCAACCGCCTGTCGGGTGGTTTCACTATCGACCCCAACACGTTTGATGATGTCATCCAGACGGTTACAGCCTTCATAAACGGCCAGTTGAATCGCCATGTCAAACAGCGTCATTCCATCGCCGTGTTTGGTGACAACAGACATGAACTGATCAATCAGCGTTTCTTTTATTTCACCCTCGAGTGCATCGAAATCAACATCTTCAACCGGTACTGCCTGTCCGTCGATCACCTCGATGAAACCATCAGCAAACAAGCCAGCGAGCCGTTCCCGCTTGCTGAATTTATTCCCGCTTCGCTCGAAAAAGTCAGAGCCGTCCAGAATTTTATAGACCCGCTGAGGTTTCATCCCGATTTTCCTGGCGATGGCTTTTGCCCGGAATGGGCCGTCCATGGATTGACCGGCAAGATGCACAAGAAAAAAATCCAGACGGGCATTTTTGAACGTGTTCCAGGCCAGCTTGAGAACGAGAATGGAGATGAAGTATTCAATTTTCATAATGTTTCCTTTTTTCACTCTGATTTGCCGTGGTAAACCCAGGGCGAAAAAGGATTCTATGGCATAAGAAAAGGCTCTATCCCATCGGAATTTGCCCAATTTGGGCAAAAACTGCAGTTTTTATCAGAATCTTGCGGAAAATTTACGCATGCTCATCAGGGAACCTGTCAGCCAGAATGAACCCATGTCCATAAAAATCTACCCACAGGACAAGGGATTTCATGAAAGGGATTAATATTTTTAAGCCAGGGAAGCAGACTAGCAGCCAGGGCATCACGCTGGATTTCAGTGACGACACCCTGAAAGCGACAGTGGGTGCCTACAGCCCTGACCTGCACGAAGCCCCTATCGTGATCGGCCACCCGAAAGACAACGGCCCGGCCTGGGGATGGGTAAATGGGCTGGAATTCAGCGACGACGGTCTGGTGGCGAACCCGCAGCAGGTCGATCCCCAGTTTGAAGCAATGGTGCAGGCAGGCCGGTTTAAAAAAGTCAGCGCCAGCTTTTACGCCCCCGACAGCGCCA
>NZ_LUKQ02000301.1 GCF_001647025.1 Endozoicomonas atrinae | reverse complement strand
CAACCATGAGAGCGTGGGCATTTGCCTGGTCGGTGGATTGGATAACAACAACCAGCCGGAAGATAACTTTACCCCACTGCAGAAGCGAATGCTGAAGCTGCTGATTGCTGGTCACCAGGCTCTGTACTCTGATGTGGAAGTACGGGGTCATAACCACTACAGCGAACACAAAGCCTGCCCAAGCTTTCCCGTTGAAGTATGGCTCTACCAGGAAGGGCTGCAGGGAGTTGATCTGTGAGTTGGGCGGCTGCGGTTCCCTTGGTTGGGATGGTCATAGATAAGCTGTTCCCTGATGCGAACAAAGCAAGTGAAGCTAAAGCACAGCTAGCTGAGATGATGTTGAACGGTGAGCTTGAAGAGTTGGAGCATCAGGCGGGTGTCATCAATACAGAAGCCAAGGGCGAGAGCTGGTTGCAACGCTGCTGGCGTCCGGTTGTGATGCTGGTGTTCACGGCACTGGTTGTGTGTCGCTGGATGGGCTGGGCGGCCCCTGATCTCAGTGCAGAGGTTGAGCTGAAGTTGTTCAGCATTATCCAGCTGGGCATTGGTGGTTACATTGCCAGTCGTGGTGTGGAGAAGGTGGCGAGAACATGGACGCAAAGCAGGTGATAAAGGTTATGTGTCGTGTAGCTGTGGTTTTGCACCGATTCAGAAAAGTTCGGTATCGTCCGTTTGATGCTCTGAAAGCCCTGTCTTTACTGGCTTCCTGCAAGGCGGAGGGACCCTGCGAACCTTTAGCTAATGCGGGTATGCAACAGCGCGAGGTTTCGCCAGCGACAGAGTGAAAATCGGGGTTGACAGAGGTTGACAAAAAATGGCTTAAGCCAGAATTTATCTGGGTTCCGTTGTCAATCAGGTTATCCTCTTGTCAACTCTGATGAGGCTCCCATCGGCCGTTGGCATTGATTAAAGCGGTTGACACTTTCAGGCTGCGAGTCAGTGCTCTTAAATGCTTCTTGGAAGGGGAAAATCGAGGTTGATGATCTGTCCAGAACTCTCCCCAGTCCCGATGCATGGCCATGGTTCGTGCTCGCTGAATGGAGTGCAGGTTGCCCAACTCAATCAGAAAAATAGCGTCGTACATTTCCGGATACCAGCGATTGAGATAGTTCAGCGTATTTCGATCCGGATGCAGTAACCAGCAGGACATAAAATGGCCGTTGGAGAGTTCAACGGCCAACAGGATGGGGTGATTCATTGTTATTACCAGCTCATTTGAATGGTGTGCCATTGACCTTCCTGCCAGTAGTGCAGGTATTCAGCGCCGGTGTCATAAGCCAACACTGTCAGGGCCTGTAAGTCGGTGCTGCGTTTGGGTTTCACCAGGTGCCAGGAATCACCCATCTCTTTGTAGGATTTGGCTCCGTCTTTGGTGATGAAGGAAATATCACCAAGATCAACTAACACCCGGGCATCATGTTCTGTGGGGAAATACTCCCTGAGGATCTGGCCAACCAGATCCCCATCGAAGTGGCAATAAATGGAGCGATAGCTGCCGTCTGCCAGCAGCACCGCAATGCGCGACCGTGTGCTCATAGGACGGCCTCCAGCCCGGCAGTGATTCGATAAATTCGGTCCTGGCCTTCCGGCCTTTCCGACTCAATGGTCAGCCCTAGTCGTTTTTTCAAGGCTCCGGCCAGCGTTCCCCGAACGGTGTGTTTCTGCCAGCCGGTTTGCTGCATGATCTCTTCGATGGCAACGCCTTCAGGTCGGGCCAGCAGTTCAATCACGGTGTACAGTTTGGTACCGGTACGAATCTTGCCTTTGTCCTTTGGGGCAGGCTTATCTTCAAGGCCTATGGCGGCTTTGCCCTGTGGGCTGATGTCGTAGGTATCGGGCTCTTTCAATACAATCAGAAAACCACGGCTGGTCAGGCTCTCCAATACCTTTTTTCGGGCTCCACCTTTGATGGTGAGATCAGAAGCCTGAAGGGTTCCGGTTTTAGCGGCTTGCTGCAGAACGCTTTCTTGAGCTGGGGTGACTTTGTCGTTTTTCATGGCGTTTCTCCTTTTGTGGTTATTGCTTTTTTCCATCTTTGAATCCTTGCTGGTAAGCCTCTTCCAGGGCTTTCCGGACACACCAGACAGCGACTTCATTGAAATCTTCGGACGTCTTTCGTTCACTCAGGGTGTCGAACAGTCGATTGTTTTTGGCGATCGCTGTCAGGGCTTTTTCGGTGCGTTTGTTCATTCGGTTGTCCTTTCGGTTGATTTGTTTTTGTTATGTACAGTTAGGCTCTATAACCGTTGGTTATCAAGAGAAAGCGGATAATTATCAATTGCTAGGAGGATAGATCGGGCTCTGGCGGGGAATACAGGGGGCAAGCGAGGTTATGGCGCTACTTTCACAGTCAGAATTCGCTAAACGTCAAGGCTGGAGTCGGCAGTATGTAGGCAAACTGGTCAAATCCGGAAAGATTACCCTGGTCAACGGGAAAGTTGACCCGGAACAGGCACTGGCTGCCATAAAAGCCCAATCAGAGCCTTCCACAGAACTGCGTGCCAAGTCGCAAAACGGGACAATACTTCCTGCATCCCCAACCGATTCTCGACAGGCGGTGGATTTTGTTACTGCTCGCACCATGCGCGAAGCTTTCAAAGCCAAAATGGCCAAGATGGAGTATGAAGAGAAGGCTGGCAAGCTGACCGATGCTTCCAAAGTCAAGGCAGAAGCGTTCAGGGCTGGCAGAATTGTCCGGGATTCGTTGCTTGGCATACCTGATCGACTCTCTGACGTCCTCGCTGCTGAAGAGGATCCTGTCAAAGTAAGGCAATTATTGATGGAAGAACTTGAATCCATTCTGCATGAGTTGAGTCAACAATGAGATCTCCCTACTTTGATGGATTCTTTGCGGGACTAAAACCGGATACCCGCCTGACAGTTTCCGAGTGGGCGGATGAGCATCGCATCTTGCCCATGAAGTCTGCCAAGGAAGCGGGGCGCTGGAGAACGGCAAGAACTCCTTACCTCCGAGAGATTATGGACGCCATGTCACCGTCATCACCGGTAGAGCAGGTGGCGTTTATGAAGGGCGCTCAAACCGGAGGAACTGAAGCAGGCAATAATGTGCTTGGCTATGTGATTCACCATACTCCGGGGCCAATGATGTATGTGCTGCCCACACTGGATATGGCCAAGCGAACCTCCAAGCAGCGGATCGCACCCATGATTGAGGCCATGCCGGTGCTGAGGGACTTGGTAAAAGATCCCCGTTCCAGGGATTCCGGCAACACCCAGATGGTGAAGGAGTTTCCCAACGGCGTACTGATCATCACCGGTGCCAACTCGGCCACCGGGCTTCGTTCCATGCCAGCTCGCTTTCTGTTTTTGGATGAAGTGGATGCTTATGAGGATGATGTGGACGGTGAAGGCAGTCCGATCAATCTCGCGATTAAACGGACGGCGACGTTTTCCCGTAACCGTAAGATTCTGATGGTATCCACACCGAATATTGCTGGATCCAGCAAGATCGAAGCGGCTTACCTGGCCAGTGATCAGCGGCAATACCATGTGCCTTGTGTGAAGTGCAATCACATGCAGCCCATTGAGTGGCAGCAGATCCGGTTTGAGGATCAGGATCCGGAGACCGCGTGCTTTGAATGTGTGAGTTGTCAGCATCGGATGGGAGAACATGATAAACCGAAACTTCTGGGTAATGGTCAGTGGGTAGCGATGAACCCGGAAGCTAACGGAAAAATTCGTGGTTACCACCTGAGTTCGCTCTACAGCCCTAACGGTTGGTACAGCTGGCAAGATGCCGTTGCCGATTTTCTGGCAGCTAAAGACAATCCCATTCTTCTCAAAGACTGGACCAATACGGTACTTGGCCAGACCTGGCAGGAAGCCGGTGAAACGGTGGATCATGAATTGCTCTACCAGCGTCGTGAGCACTATCCGGCAGAAGTGCCCTGGCCGGTTGAGGTACTGACCTGTGGCATTGATGTGCAGGATGATCGAGTGGAGTTTGAAGTGGTGGGCTGGGGAGCCGGAGAAGAGAGCTGGTCCATTGATTACGTCCGGCTCTATGGTGACCTCTCCCGTCCGGATATCTGGAATATTCTGGCCGGAAAGTTACGGCAATCATATAGACGCCATGATGGCGTGTTAATGAATTTGGCTCAGGTTTGTATGGATTCCGGTGGCCACTTCACCGATGAGGTTTACGCCTTTTCCAGAAAGCATGGGACGGACTGGTTAATACCGATCAAAGGAGCATCTCAATCGGGTAAACCCATCGCGACCTTCCCAAAGACAAAGAACAAGAAAGGCATCTATCTCACTCTCGTAGGAACGGATACCGCAAAAGAGTTGATCTACCAGCGTTACCGTATTCTTGAGCCTGGCGCAGGCTACTGCCACTGGCCCATTGCGGACTGCTTTGATGAGGACTACTTCAAGCAGGCCACGGCAGAAGAGAAGGTACGTAAATACAAGCACGGCGTTGCCTACTTTGAATGGGATGCCAAAAAGAAGCGCAACGAGGCACTCGATTGCCGGGTCTATGCCCTGACGGCTGTCAGGATCCTTCAGCAACATCGAGGGCTGGATCTGGAACAGCTGGCAGCACAACGGCCAGAGCCGGAAGTGCAGATAGAACAAGAAGAACCAGCGGATATCGCCGTGAATCGCAATCGTCGAATCTCTCGCAGTACCTACCTCAATGGATAAACCCATGATTACCGATGCTGAATACCAGGCCCTGAAACGAGCCGTGTTGCTGCGGGAAACCCGCACCGTGGAATTTGAGGGGCGCAAAGTGGAATACGCCAGCTTCGGTGAGATGGAAAGGCGACTGCAGGCCATTGAGCGGGAACTGGCGAAACAGCAGAAGCGGCCTCGCCAGTATGGCGTCTATTCCCGACGCGGCATCTGATCTTACCGCCAGAAATGCAGGACCATCACCAGCGCTATGAGCAAAACAATCAGCGTTGTGATGGATTGCCGGATCTGATCGGCGGTCCGCTTTCTTGGGTCGTTTTTATCGTTGCCCTGTGGGTTACTCAACAGGCAGGGTGCCAGGTTAGCCATCATCAGAAAACAGCCCAAAATCAGGACTGAAATAACCACCGCTTTCAAAATCAACCACTCCATTTCTTACTGCGAGGACGGACACCCTTGTTTGACTGGATACGACAGAAATGGTTGCAGACATCATCGAAAACGATCCGAAATCTGGCCTACACCTCCGCTGGGCGTGGGCGGAGAAGCCAGAGTTGGTCAGCCCCATCCTCCGGCCCGAATAACACATTGACTGGTAATCTGGGGACGTTAATCAATCGTTCACGAGCAGCGATTCGCAATGATCCCTGGGCGGCATCCGGGCTGGAAAATCTGGTAGCCAATATTGTGGGGACCGGGATCAAACCCAAGTCTGAAGCGAGCAATGATCCGTTCCGTAAAAACCTGCAGGCACTGTTTCTGGATTGGTCCGATGAATCCGATGCGGATGGTCAGCTGGACTTTTATGGCCAGCAATCACTGGCAGTGCGTTCCATGCTGGAAGCCGGTGAATGCTTTGCCCGACTGAGGCCTCGGAAACCATCCGATGGACTCAGCGTGCCTCTGCAAGTGCAGCTACTGGAAGCGGAGTTTGTTCCCTGGGATTAC
>NZ_LUKQ02000300.1 GCF_001647025.1 Endozoicomonas atrinae | reverse complement strand
GGAAGTGCTTTTGACAACAAGAGCACTGATCCAGAGTAAGGGGCGCTGGGAACAACTTTGGTCTGAGTTCATGACTGGAAAGGTTGAAGCTAACCTATGAGTCAGTTATCAAATTGAGAGAGCACCCGAGTTTGATGTCCAGCAGTAGTCAGTATTGATAAATACAGTGGAATGTAATGTGAACAAAAGATTATTTCTGGTTTTGATCGCTTTTGATGATGTCTGTCATTAACGGTTTCAATGGCAGATATCATCAGCCTTATTGGTCAATAGCTGAAATCAGCGTGGAACCATATGAGGCACTCCCCTAAACAAATGGAGGTTCATATGAATACTGTTCAGCCACTGGAACCTGTCCAGAAAGTGATGATCCGGCCAATTTCTGAAGAGGATTTTCCGGCATTTCTTGCATTGTCTACCGTCATGCATAAAGAGTCTGAATATCGACATTTGTCATTCAGCGAGAAGCGGGTGCATGCGTTTTTTCGCAAACATTTGACGGAGCCTGATTTTGCCGGCTGGGTCGTAGAAGTGAATGGTAGCCTGGTTGCCGGTTTTCTTGCTCAGTATAACTACATCAGCCAGTTTTCAGATGATCGTGTTGCCTTTGAAAATGGTTTTTTTGTCCATCCTGACTATCGGCGTCAGGGCATTGCTGAGCAATTGTTTAATATGTATGAAGCGTGGGCCCAGAATAAAAACTGTCGCTACACTTACTGTTCAGTAACGACCGAAGTGGAAGATAAAAAGACAGTCGCACGGATAGAAAAAATGGGTTACAAACCGTGCGGCACGTTACTCAAAAAAGCGTTTTTGGATGAATGCGCTTCTTTTTGTCGTTAACGTAGGTTACCAACTGGTTAAAAAAGGCGAAGCATCAGGGATGCTGTGATTCCTTTGTAGTAGAAACGGATGTGCATTGTCCTGATAACTTGAGTCTGCATCAGGGGGGCTGCCGTAAAATAACCGAGATATCAGGAATTGTGGCCTTTAAGCTTGGTGATACCATCCTGCGTCAATAGAATTTTCTATTGAATGAGCTGGTCAAACGATACCATGCGGTTCGCAGGCTTTCACACACTTCAGCCAAAAGCGAACAACGTCAGGCGTCTAAAGCCAGGCAGATAGAAGACGCTTGCGTGGCATATTTTAAACACTGCAAATATATCCGGATAAAATGTCAGACAACTTTTTCTTTATAGGATAAACGGAGTTTAAAGACAGTCACCCGAGTACCGGGAAGTGGATTAGCTGCTTTTGAACGGAGTCTAGCCTTCGCAGTTGTCAGTAATAATCTTCAATGTCTGGGTAAACATTACTCGTGCGGGACAGGGATAAGCCACATATCCAGAAAAGAACAGCATGAATAGAGAAATCTCCAAATTACGAACTGATATCAACTCCGATGAGAGTAGCAATTATCTGGAAATTGCCGTTTCAACAGAAAATCAGTTTCTGAATACAAGAAACCGAGTAAAAGCAAAATATAAATGAGTCTTACATGCTCAATGAGTTTATGGCTGTCGCTTTGGAGGGGGGGGGACAGACACTATTTTCATATCAATCGGAACTTTTTGATAGCTATCAGGTCGGATTCTTACGCACAAAGAATGTATTTATACCCAAACCTTAAGTAACGGACTACATTATGCAAGCTATTCATTCTCATAGGCCTAGTGTTCCAATGCAGGAGCCAAGTCGGCCTGAAAATACTTCATTGCCATCGCCAAGCCTTACTGAGTCTGGTCTTGCTCCAGCTCAGCAGGAAAAAGCATTAACTGAATACAAAGTTGCCATAACCAGTGCTGTCCCAAGCCTGAAAGACACCAGTCAAATACCCGATCTGATGCCTGAAGATGACATCGTATCGATGCCTTCTCTGTCTTTTACCAACGGTAAAGAATATCAACTGCTCGAGCCCATTCCTGATCAAGTATGGTGTGAGTTTAAAACCGAGTTGGCAAGCAGAGCAGAAAAAACTAAATGTACTTTGTCGAACTTTGATGACAAAGAAAGGGCATTCACAATAAAGTTGGAAAAACAATTAGATTTTGGAGAGTGGGGGGCTACCTATTCAGGTTTGGTAAAAAAAGGGCAAACCATGGAAGATCCAAATCGAGCCGTATTTGATTTTTTTTTCGATGAGGGTTTGGATGAAGATAAGTCACCATTTGAGTTATACATGAGTACCAATCGGTTGATTCCCAGACTGGTGAGTAATATCACGCCTGAGGAAGATGAGGATCATGTAAGAATAAAAATATATGCATGTCCTCTTATGCAAACTCCCTACTGTGATGGTGAGATAAAAAAAATCCCATCTAAGATGATCGAAAAATCAGCTATATGGCATGACATTGGTTACCCAAAGGCTGCCTTCTGTGAAAGCGGCAATCATCTAATTGTGACCCGTGGCATTATTACCTGTTACGCTTTGGCACTGCAGGATATGAAAACAAAACAAACGTTTTTTATTCATAATTTATTCTTCGAATTCAGCCACGAAAACATGTCAAAAACTCTTGAAAAATGTTGGGCGAAGGGCATGGACAATTTGCAGGCTTCAATCATAGGAGGGCATGGGTATGCTTTTTATTTAGATGGAAGCCTTATTGAATTATGCCAGTTTCTGAGGAAACACAATATCCCGGTAAAACAATTCCATGTTGGACATTATGGTGATCGCCCTGAAAATATAGTGCTGGACACTTCGAGCTTCACCATACATGAAGTAGTTAAAACAAGTGAGTGCCAACCTTTAGAATGGGAGACAGAAGAAGACAGTGAGAACGAGTTGGGATATAAGCTATATCATTGCAAATGAGATCAGCGCGATTTCTGGTGACACTGTCTATGTAGTGCCTGTCTAAATACCTTTGAGGCAGAGATAAACGATTACAGTGCTATTTTTAATAGCGAACCCGAAGTCGGGGTGACAACTGCTTATCATGTTTTTTCTGTATACGTTCGACAGGCAGGCATTGCATAATCAAGCCATTGAGCCAGAAACTGGTTATGCTGCTCTTTTTCATCCGGCTGATACATTTTACTATTGGGGTAATCGTATCGTGGCTGGATTATCTGGCTTGTTTTTCGAGAGACAACTTCTGCCATATCTACGTCGTGATAGAGGCGTACTTCTGCTTCCGGCATTTTGAATAATTGCCCCCACTCAGCTTCCATCTGCAACTTCAACAAGGTGGTATATGGAGCCCGTTCCAGAACGTCGATGACCAGCCATTCCAGACCGTTATCCAGAGTATTTCTGTGCTGAACTGGGAGGCGAAAGTGCTCCTGCTCGGATAAATCAGGCAGCAGGCGTATAAGGCGCAAATAGTTCCTTTCGCAAGCTTGTTGCAGGCGAATCAAATTGACTCGGTAGTCCGGTTTCTGGGAATGTCTCTTCATAATATCTATTATAGCGTCCTCCTCCCTTAAGCCTAAAGAAGCAATATCCATAGAGGAATTCGTCATACTACTGCATTTTTTGCGTAAATTAGTGTAGATTTCCTTGATCTGAGTTTGATACAGCGATTTTATCCCCAACCAGGGACCAGTCTGGCAGCCGTTGACCGGTTAAGAATGACTGGCGAACTTTCCAAGGATCACAAAATTATGTCACGTAATAGTCGTAGAGGGTTTCTGCTTGCCGCCCTGGCGGGTGCCGTTTTGAATGTACAGGCTGCGCCAACTCAGTACAACCTGCTCGATGTCTACAATATGGCACTGGAGAATGATGCCCAGCTGGCGGCTGCCCAGGCATCCATGAAAGCGACCCAGGAGACTGTTAACCAGAGCCGGGCAACATTACTGCCAACACTCGGGCTATCTGCCAATACGCAATACAACAAAGCAGCTCGTGACTATGTTAGCGGTGGGGACCAGGAAGATAACTATAACTCCCACGGTTGGGGAGCGACCCTGACCCAGCCTCTGTTTAATATGAACAGCTGGTTTAATTATGAGCAGGCCAAGTCAGTGGGCGATCAGGCATCTGCTGTATTTGCCAATGCTCAGCAACAGTTGATCCTGCGTGTGGCAGAGTCTTACTTCAATGTACTCCGGTCTGAAGACAGCCTGATGACAGCCAAAGCTCAGGAGAGAGCGCTGAAGCAGCAGCTGGATCAGGCTCGTGAGCGTTACAATGTTGGCCTGATAGCAGAAACGGATGTGCTGGATGCCCGTGCCGCGTATGACAATGCCCGTGTTGCCCGTATTCAGGCTCAGAACCAGGTTTCAGTCAGTTATGAAGGTCTGCGTACCATCGTTAATCAGGACGTAACCGATATTGCCCAGTTGGAAAAGGCGATGCCTGTGGTTGCGCCGACACCAAACAACCCTGAAGAGTGGGTGAATACCGCGCTGGCCAATAACCTGGGACTGAAGGCTGCCCGTGAAGGGTTGACGGCCTCTGAGTCTAAAGTGAAAGCCAGCAAGTCCGGTCATGCCCCAACGGTAAATGCGTTTGCCAGTTATAACTACAGCTCCAGTAACTCAGCTACAGCAAGAGTACCAGCTGGTAACAGTCTGGTTTACTCCGGTGATGGAAACCAGACGGTTGTTGGTGTTCAGTTTGATCTACCTATCTTCTCGGGTGGTGCTACCACATCTGTTACCCGTCAGGCGGGCTATCAACTGGAAGAAGCTCAGAAGAATTACGATCAGCAGCTTCGTGACACCAATGCCAATACCCGTAACCTGCTGAGAACTGCCACTTCTGATGTAGACCGCGTTCATGCCAGCTGCCAGGTGATCATCTCTTCTGAAAGTGCACTGAAAGCAACCCAAAGTGGCTATGAAGTGGGTACCCGTAACATCACTGATGTTCTGGATTCTCAGCAGCAATTGTATTCTTCCATCAGTAACTACCTGAATACCCGTTATGACTTTATCGTCAATACGCTGAAGCTCAAGCAGGCAGCAGGTACTCTCAGCCCGGCAGATCTGGAAGAGCTGAATCAGTGGATGACGGATGCCAGCGACGAACTGTCAGTACCGGATGAGTGTCGCGGTTAATTACTGATAATCATGATGTTTCTGTAAAAATGGCCCCTGATGGGGCCATTTTTATTGGTGTGGAGAGCATAAAAATGGCCGCTGATGCTGAATCCACTCTTCTATACTGAATAAATACCCGATTATGGATGATGGTCATGGATGAGCATATCAAGAATTGTGAAACCCGTATGAAAACTTATGTGGATGATGGATGCTCTCTTGCAGAGGCGTTTCTGAAGACCTTTGCCTATGAAGATCTGGAAGAACAGCAAAAGGTCATGAATCGGATTCTTGGCAAATTGTCCATTCAGGGGCTGCAATTCGGAAACGATTATTACTTTGTGGATGGCAGTCGTTTGAACATTGACCCTGCTGTGGATTCAATGCTGGCGACCAAGTCTTCCAATACCGATTTACGTCCCAGACTTTAGATATATTCTCTAGGCCTGGTTGCCCTATATGCCTTTTTAAAAAAAGCGTATAGGTGTCATCACCGATGTAATAAGTCTTCAAAACACCAGTTTAATTTGACCTCCCGATTAACCCTTTTCTGGCCGATTGTTTTCCTGTTGGTATCAAGCAGGGAGCAGCGCCATGACCAATCGAGAGGA